>DAOVHN010000159.1 GCA_030671915.1 Pseudomonadota bacterium | reverse complement strand
GTGGGTATCGTGATCCTGGGCGTGCTGGGCATGGCCCTGTGGGCCTCGCTGATCAAGTTCTGGCCCTACAATATGTCGCTGTCGCTGGCCAATTACGATTTCGACGTGATGGACGGCGGCGGCTGGGAGGCCTACGGCAACTCGATCCGCATGGCGCTCTACACCGCCTTCTTCGGCACCATCGTCATTTTCTCCGGCGCCTATCTGGTGGAGAAGGGCCGCGGCTTCAACTTCGGGCGCGGGCTGATCCAGCTTCTGGCCATCCTGCCGATGGCGGTGCCGGGCATGGTGCTGGGCCTGGCCTATATCTTCTTCTTCAACCACCCGGACAATCCGCTCGGCTTCATCTACGGCAGCATGGCGATCCTGGTGCTGGTCACGATCACCCATTTCTATACCGTCAGCCACCTGACCGCCTCGACCGCGCTGAAACAGATGGACCCGGAGTTCGAGGCGGTGTCGGCCTCGCTGAATACGCCCTTCTACAGAACCTTCGCCAAGGTCACGGTGCCCGTCTGCCTGCCGGCGATCCTGGACGTGTCGATCTATCTGTTCGTCAACGCCATGACCACCGTATCGGCGGTCGTGTTCCTCTATTCCAGCGACACCACCCTGGCTTCCGTCGCGGTTTTGAACATGGATGACGCAGGCGATATAGCGCCGGCTGCGGCCATGGCGATGATGATCGTCTATACTTCGGCCGGGGTCAGGCTGCTGCACGCCCTGCTGACCCGGGGCCTGCACCGGCGCAGCCAGGCCTGGCGCGTTCGCTGACCAACAAGACGGGAAAGACCGATATGTCCGGGGCGCGCAAAGGCAATGTCCTGTTCATCACCCTCGACCAGTGGCGCGGCGACTGTTTGTCGGCGGCGGGCCATCCGGTTCTGAAGACGCCGGTCTTCGACAAACTCGCCGCCGACGGCGTGCTGTTCGCGAACCATTATACCCAGGCCAGCCCCTGCGGCCCTGCGCGGGCCTCGCTCTATACCGGCATGTATCTTCAAAACCATCGGTCGGGGCGCAACGGCGTGCCGCTGGACGCGCGCCATACCAATGTCGCGCTGGAGGCCCGCAAGACCGGCTACGAGCCGGTACTGTTCGGCTATACCGACACCGCCCCGGACCCGCGCGGCCGCGACCCGCTGGATCCCGCCCTCGACCATTACGAAGGCGTGCTGCCGGGCATGACCGAACAGTTGCGGCTGCATGACGATCTAGGGCCGTGGCTGGCGGACCTGAAGAAAAAGGGCCATGCCGTGCCGGAAGCCGGCGACCGCCATCTGAATGTCTACGCGCCCGTGGTGGATTACCCGGGCGCGCCGGAACGCGGGCCCAGTTTCGCCCCGCCGGCCTACCCGGCCGACGACAGCCATGCCGCCTTCATGACCGGCGAGGCGATCCGCTATCTCGAGGCGCGGCATGGACAGCCCTGGTTCGTGCATCTGTCCTACTGGCACCCGCACCCGCCCTTCATCGCACCGGAACCCTACAACAGCCGCTACGATCCGGCCGACATGCCGAAGCCGCGCCGCGCCGCGTCGCTGGCCGGGGAAGCCGCCCAGCATCCATTCACCGCATGGCGCATGGAGCGGCTGCGCAACCGGTACTGGACCCTTGCAGCAGAGACCTGCCCAACCGACATGACGGATGCCGACCTGGCGCAGCTACGCGCGACCTATTACGGCATGATCAACGAGGTGGAAGACAATCTTGGGCGGCTGATCGACTGGCTGAAGGAAAACGGCCAGTACGATAATACCCTGATCGTCCTGACCTCCGACCACGGAGAGCAGATGGGCGACCACTGGATGCTGGGCAAGGAAACCTATTACGACGAGTCCTTTCACATCCCGCTGATCCTGTGCGACCCGCGCGCGGCGGCCGGCCATGGCCGCAAGGTCGAGGCATTCACCGAGACCATCGACGTCATGCCGACCATCCTGGATTGGATCGGCGTCGACATCCCGCGCCAGTGCGACGGCCATTCGCTGGCGCCCTGGCTCAACGGCGAAACGCCGGCCGGATGGCGCGACGCCGCCCATTGGGAGTACGATTTCCGCGACCTTCTCAACCAGACGGCGGAGCAGGCAATGGGGCTGGTCAGTGACGAATGCCACCTGGCCGTGGTCCGCGACGGACAATACAAATATGTCCATTTCGCCGCCCAGCCGCCGCTGTTCTTCGACTTGGAGAGCGACCCGAACCAGCTTGTAAACCTTGCGGAAGATCCCGATTATGGGCCGCTGGTGCTGCGCTACGCTCAAAAGATGCTGTCCTGGCGCATGCAACATGACGAACGGACCCTGACCCACATGCATATCGGCAAGGGCGTCTTCGAGCGCACCGGCGCCAAGCGCACGGTATAAACAACGCCATGTCCATCCCTGCCCCGCCTCCACTTGCCCCCATAACCGGCCATCGCGGCGCCAAGGGCCATGCGCCGGAAAACACCATTGCCGGCCTGAGGAAGGCCGTCGCGCTTGGGGCGCGCTGGATCGAGTTCGACGTCAAGCTGACCGCCGACAACGAGTTGGTCCTTTTCCATGACGACACGCTGAACCGAACCACCGACGGCAAGGGGCGGGTCAAGCGCATGACTCTGCTGGAGATACGCAAGCTGGACGCCGGGCGCTGGTTTTCGTCCGATTTCACCGGCGAACCTGTTCCCACCCTGGCGGAAGCCATGGATTACCTGGCCGCCAACGGGATCGGCGCCAATGTGGAGGTCAAGGCCTGCCCCGGCCGCGAGACGGAAACCGGGGCGGCAACGGCGCAGGCACTGGCCGGGCGCTGGTTCGGCGGGCCGATCCCGATCCTGATCTCCAGCTTCTCGGCCGACTCGCTGGCCGCCGCGCGCCACGCAGCGCCGCAAATTCCGCGCGGATTCCTGACTCTCAGATTTTTCAGAGACTGGGCGACACGAATGCGCGAGCTGGAATGCGCCACATTTCATGTGCTGGACCGGCGGCTGACCGAGACCCGCGTGCGCGCCGTCCGCGAGGCCGGCTATCGCGTGCTGGCTTTTACAGTCAACGACCCTGCGCGTGCCCGCGAATTGCTATCATGGGGGGTTGAATCGATCGTCACCGACTATCCGGACCGGATTTCGGCGGTGGTCCGGTAAAGAGCGGCGAGGCGCGGCATGGTATGTGCCAATCCGATGGCAGCCATTCGATTTTTGCAGTGCAGCATTACTGATAGCTAATGTATATAAGGGTGCAAGGGACGCGCCGCATGGCGGCTTGTTGTCCCGCAAAGTTATATTGACCATATGTTTTAGCGACGAGGGCGACTCATGAACCTCTTGACGGTTTTCAAGCGCAATCAGGACCACCGGCCGGCCCGCAAACATTATTTCCGGCCGGCGAAAATTGAGGCGATGCGGTTTCCAAAAAGCTTGCTCGCCAAGAGCATCCGGTAAATTCTCTCTCCTCCGGATCGATGCGAAGAGGGGCGGCGGGATAACCTGCCGCCCTTTTTTTTGCGTTTGCGGCGCGCATTCGCTTTTGCCATGGCGCTCCACGGCTGCTATCCAGACAATCCAGAGGGGACGCTGTTTCAGCGCCCCATTCCCAAATTTTGAAGACCGGCCGATCCGGTGAAACAGTGACATGCGCAATCTTCACGTCGGCCTGGCGGTGCTCGTTACCGCCATCTGGGGCTTTAACTTCGTCGTCATCGAGGTCGGGCTGGACAGTTTTCCGCCCTTTCTGTTCTCGGCGATCCGGTTCGCCCTGGCCGCCTTCCCGCTGGTCTTTTTCATCGGCCCGCCACGGGTCGCGTGGCGCTGGGTAATCGCCGTGGGTCTGACGCTGGGCGTGATCAAGTTCAGCTTCCTGTTCATCGGCATGGATATGGGCATGCCGGCCGGCCTGTCCTCGGTGGTGTTACAGAGCCAAGCCTTCTTTACCGTGCTGTTCGCCGCCATCATCCTGGCCGAGCGGCCGCACCCGATGCAGGTTCTGGGCATCATGGTCGCGTTCGGCGGCATTGCGCTGATCGCGACGACGCAGGAGGGCGTGGGCAGCCTGACGGCGCTGGCCCTGGTCGTGGCGGCGGGAGCGATGTGGGGCGTCTCCAACATCCTGATGAAGATGTCCAACGCCCCGGACATGTTCCGCCTGCTCGTCTGGGCCAGCATCGTGCCGCCATTGCCTCTGCTGGCGCTGTCTTACGCGTTCGAGGGCGAGGCGCGGATTGTCGCGGCGGTCGAGGGGATGACATGGACCGGGGCGGGAACGGTCGCCTATATGGCCTTCATATCGACGCTGATCGCCTTCGGCATATGGGGATTCCTGCTGCGCACCTATTCGGCCAGCTTCGTCGCGCCCTTTTCGTTGCTGGTGCCGATTTTCGGCATGGGGTCCGCTGCATTATTGCTGGACGAAAGCTTCGGCCCGCTACGCCTCGCCGGGGCGGCCCTGGTCTTCGCCGGCCTGATCGCCACGGTATTCGGCCCCGCGCTGGCACGGAAAATGAAGCGCGTAGGGGCGCCGTCCGCCTAGATAATCGCGTGGCGGACCTTGGCGGAGACCCATTCGCTGACCACCACGGTGACCAGGATGGCGATCAGGATCAGGGTGACTTGCGGCCAGGCAAGGATATTCATCGAAGAGCTGAGTTGCAGGCCTATGCCACCGGCGCCGACCAGCCCCAGCACGGTCGATTCGCGAATATTGATGTCCCATCGGAACACCGTAATACCGGCGAAGGCGGGCATGATCTGCGGCACGATGCCGTAGGCCATGATCTGCCAGCGCGAGGCCCCCGTCGCCTCGATCGCCTCGACCTGGGTGTGGTCGATCTCCTCGATAGCTTCGTACAGCAGCTTGGAGCAAAAACCGATGGAGCGCAGCGCGATGGCGATGGTGCCGGCGAACACGCCCGGCCCTATGATCGAAACCAGCAGCAGCGCCCAGATCAATGAGTTGATCGAACGCGAGGAGACGATGATGAAGAGCGCAACGGGCCGTACGATATAAGCGTTGGGCGTGGTGTTGCGGGCCGCGAGAAAGGCCACCGGCACCGCCATGCACAGCGCCAGCATGGTGCCGAGCGTCGCAATATTGATCGTGTCCAACAACGGATCCCAGATTTTGTAGATGTACCCCCAGCGTGGCGGCCACATGCGCGAAGAGATGTCGGCGGCGACACGCGGCGAATCCCATACGAAAAACCATGTCGTGTTGCCGGATATGATCTGCCAGCAGTAGAGGAACACAAGGACGCCGGCGAACCAGCCGGCCCAGATCGCCAACTGCCTGTTACGATCCCGGAGCTGCCAGACCTTGGCTCCTGCTTCCTCGCGCACCGGCATTACTGCAATCTCGCGCGGATTTTGCCGGAGGAGTATTCGGCAAGGAAGACGATGCCGATGATGATCAGGAGGATCGACGCCGCGGTGGAGTATTCATAACGGTCGAAGGCGGTGAGCAAGGTGGACCCGATGCCGCCTGCGCCGACGATGCCGACCACCGAGGATTCGCGGAAATTGATGTCGAGGCGATAGAGCGACAGGCCGATCAGCCGCGGCATGACCTGCGGCTGCACGCCGTAATTGATCCATTGCGGCCAGCGCGAACCGGTCGCGCGGATCGCCTCGGCCTGGCCCGGATCCATGGATTCGATATCCTCGGCCAGCAGTTTCGACAGAAACCCGATGGTGGCGAAGGACAGCGTCACCACGCCGGCGAACGGCCCGAAGCCGAACATGGCGACGCAGAAAATGGCGATGATGATTTCCTGGAAGCTGCGCGAGACGGCGATGATACCGCGGCAGACCAGATAGACCGGCATGGGCGCGATGTTGCGCGCCGCACCCAGCCCGATCGGCACCGAGATGATAATGCCGATGACGGTGGAGGTCACCGTCATGGTCAGGCTTTCGATCAGCCCGTCGCCGATGTCGATCAATCGCTGAGCCGCCAATTCCTCAAATCCGCCTGTCTCGATAATATTGGCGAAGGGAAACGGCGGGAAAAATCCACCCACGAACTTCGCGCCCCGGGGCAGCCCCTCATAGACGCGCAGCCAGTTTACCTCGGCAAGGATCGAGTACGACGCCAGGATGAAATAGACGGCGGCGCCGATATACAGCCCCCAGCGCAGATTGGCGTTCTTGATCAGGGGCGGCTTGCGCCAGCGTTGGCCTGTTGTGGTTACGGCAACTTCCGCCATGGCCCTACGTCAACCCTTGCATATGTTCCTCGGTGGACTCCTCGAC
>DAOVHN010000759.1 GCA_030671915.1 Pseudomonadota bacterium | reverse complement strand
CTTTACCTCGGGCTATATCGAGCGGAATTCCTTTGAAAACACGACCAGCCCCACCCTGGTGTTGAGCCCCGATCATTTCACGGAGGCTGAGCGGCAAGGCAAGCTGGTTACCGACACCCATCCGGAAGAGCATGCGGTCAGTTACATCGTGAAGGGGTGTGGGTTGGTGGTGATCTCGTCCTGCGGCCATATCGGCATCGTCAACACCGTCAAGACGGCGATGGCGGTGTCGGGCGTCGACAAGCTGCATGCGGTGATCGGCGGCTTCCACCTGGCGGCCTCGAAGCAGGACTATATCGACCACACAATCGACGAGCTGGCAGCCCTGGACCCGGACGTGGTGCTGCCCATGCATTGCTCCGGCCGCGACTTCATCGAAACCATGCGCCGCCGCATGCCGGAGAAGCTGGTAACGTCGAACCTGGGAAGTCGCTTTACGTTTGGGGTTTAGGGTTGCCGCGGCGCTTCGCGCCTCGCAAAGACGAATGTGCGGTCCTTTCTGACCTGAACGCAGGAGACCCGCCTAAAGGCCTCGGCTGACCTGACCCCTATTCCGTCAAATCGTCCCAGAATTCCTTCACCCGGGCGAAGAAGCCGTGATGTTCGGGCTGGTGTTTGGAGTGGCCGCCACCGGCCCCGTCGAACTCCTTGAGAATTTCCTTCTGGCGCTTGGTCAGGTTCACCGGGGTTTCGACCAGGGCCTCGATATACATGTCGCCGCGGTTCCTGGCGCGCAGGATGCTCATGCCCTTGTCGCGCAGGCGGAAGCGCTGGCCGGTCTGTGCGCCGGCCGGGATGTTGACCTTGGCGCGGCCGCCCTCGATGGTCGGGACCTCGATGGAGCCGCCGAGCGCCGCCGCGCTCATCGGGATCGGCACCGGGCAATAAAGGTCGGCTCCTTCGCGCCGGAACAGCGCGTGGGGCCCGATCGACAGGAATATATAGAGATCGCCCGGCGGCCCGCCGCGCAGGCCCGCCTCGCCCTCGCCGGCCACGCGGATACGGGTGCCGTCCTCGACACCCGGCGGGATGTTGACGGCCAGCGTCTTTTCGCGCCGCACCCGGCCGGCACCGTGGCATTCGACGCAGGGGTGGTCGATGACCCGGCCCTGGCCCTGGCAGTTCGGGCAGGTGCGTTCGATGGTGAAAAAGCCCTGCTGCGCCCGGACCCGGCCCGCGCCCTGGCAGGTCGGACAGGTGACCGGCTGGGCCCCGCCCTCGGCGCCGGAACCGCTGCAGCCGGTGCAGGTGGCCGAGGTCGGCACGCGGATTTCCGGCTGACGGCCCTTGAAGGCGTCCTCCAGCAAGATTTCCATATTGTAGCGAAGGTCCGCCCCGCGGGTGGCCGCGTTGCCGCGCCGGCCGCCGGTGAACTCGCCGAACATTTCATCGAAGATATCGGCGAAACCGGAGGCGAAGTCGAAGCCGCCGCGCTGACCGCCACCGCCACCGCCGCCATTTTCGAAAGCGGCGTGACCGAAGCGGTCATAGGCCGCGCGCTTCTGGTCGTCCTTCAGAATTTCATAGGCTTCGTTGACTTCCTTGAAGCGGGATTCCGCTTCCTTGTCG
>DAOVHN010000417.1 GCA_030671915.1 Pseudomonadota bacterium | reverse complement strand
GGCGTCGAAGATCAGCTCGACCGTCGCGCCGGCCATCGCCTGCCCTTGCTTCCATTTTACGCTCAGCGTCCCCGGTTCTGGCGGCTTCACATATTCGGCGGCGGCCGCCACGCTATATTCCGCGGGCCGGCGCATCATGCAGATGGCGCGTGCGAACGCCACATCCAGGTCGCCCTGGGTGCGGAAATAGGCGTAATGCCCCTGGTTGGCCGAGGCCCAGTCCTGCATCAGGTCCTGCGAATGGGCCACGCCCCCCGCCGCCAGATGCAGTTCCAGCGGGAAGACCCATGGCCGCTGCTCGGCGAACCCGGCCCAGACCTCGTTGGATTTACGGAAACCGCCCGAGGCGGCATCGGTCAGCACCAGGATGCCCTTGTTGCCGGTTCGCTCCGACAGCAATCTCAGGGTCCGGGCTAGGGTCGCTTCGGCGTTGCTGGAGCTGTCCTTACGGTCATAGTCGTTTAACGCCAGCTTGAGCGCCAGCGTGCGGTCCGACGGGAATTCCAGCAGCGGCTTGGCGTCCCGGTCGCTAAACGGGATCAGGTTCACCCATTCGCGGCCAGGCTGGACATCGTCGAAAAAGCGGTAGAGCGCGCGGTATATCGTGGGCAGATAACTGCTTACGCTGCCGCTGTTGTCCCAGACGACCATGATGTTGCGTGGCGGCTCGCTGACATGCAGATAATACATGCCCTCGCTTACCTCGGCGGTCAGGATGCGCGATCCGTCGTCGTCCTTGGTTTCGTCCGACTCCACCGGCGTACCCGCCGCATCGGTCAGGATCAGGGCCAGCTTCCCCGCCCCTTCGCCCGCGAAGCTCAGGGTCAGCCTGTTCTGGCCCGCGGCCACCGGTATGGCATACCAATCCTCGTCTTGCTCGATGGTGACCGAGTCGGAATGAGTCCTCCCGTTTTCCAGAACCAGCGCCTGGTCGCGCCCGTTGCCGGCGTCAATTGATTTCAGCCCGGCCGTATCCGCGGGTTCGTCGTGCAGGGCCTCATAGATCGCTTCCTTGCCGTACATGCCCCATTCGCCGAGGATTGAGAGATACGCGCCGTCGCCGGCCAGCTCGATAACCTGAAGTTCCTCGGGCAGGGCCCAGGTGGCCTTTTCGTAAATAGCGGGCCGGCGGAAGCGCAGGAAGCGCACCCATTCCGGCTTGTCGAAAACGAAATCCGCGCTTGCGCCGGGCTCCAGCCCCAGCCGCCAGACTCCCAATTTGCGCCATGGCCCCAACGGGCTTTCCAGGCTGGCCGAGATTTCTACGAAGTCGAAGCCGCGGTCACGCTTGCGCCGTTTCGCAATTTCACGCCATTGCAGCGAGGATATGCGGGCCGCCCGGTTTTCATGGAATGCCAGAACCCACTCCAATGCCGCGTTGGGGTGGTCCTGGCGTATCGTCCGGACATCGTCCTTGGCGGTCAGCATTGTGGCCAGATTATCGTAACTTCCTGCTTGCGGCAGTGCGCGTACGACATGGCCCCCGAACGCCGGCGCGGCGATGTTGTGACCTCCGCCCCCCAGGGGCAGCGACCCGGGCGCGGCCACCGCCTTCAATTCCGCCAGGCCGAAATAGCTGCTGCTCGACGCCCCGGCCCTCGCTTCGAAGCGGAATTTCAGGAAACCGGCGGTCACCGGCTCGTCGAAAACGGCATATTGCTCTTCGGGCACGGGCATGAGTTCGCCCCTGTGCACGTCACGCCAGGACTTGCCGTCGTCCGATGCCGAAATGACGTAGGGGCCCAGCAACGCCAGCCCTTCGATTGGCGATTGGGGCAGGACGGCCACCCCCGCGATCGGCGCCTTGCCGCCACCGGCCAGTTTCACCGCATATTCGCCCGGCAGATTGTGTCTCCTGAGGGTCGTTTCCCCGCCAAGCGGCGCCAGCCCGTCGAACAGGGGGCGCTCGCGGCTATTTTTGGTCTGTGGCTCGGCGCCGAAGGCGGGCAGGGCCAGGTTCAGCCCGCCACGCAGCGCCTCGGGCACGGGGCGGAACGGCCGTGGATTAAGGGCCGGCGCGCCGCAGGACGCCGCAAGGGGGGCTGTGATGCTGTGGCCCGCGCCCGATTCCGTTTCCGCCCGCAGGAACAGGGTCGCGGGATCGCCATCCGCAAGATCGTTGCGCGCGGTAAGGCTCAAGCTCATCCGGCGGCTCTCACCCGGCGCGAGCTCGATCGGGTCGGGCGGCGTGGCCACCTGCCAGCCCGCCCGCTGTGGCCGCGCCAGCAGCCTGACCCGTTGCGGACTGCCCGAGGGGTTGGTTACGGTCACCGGCAGTTCGGCCACTTGCATCTCGCGCCGGTAGGCGGCGAATGTGGGCGGCGGGACGGTAAGCGTCAGCACCGGCGCGGTATCGTCGGGTGCGTTTGCCGGCGCGGCGGCGGGGGGCGGATCCATCCCGATTTCGATCCGGTAGGCGCCGCGGCCACGGACCACCAGGTAGTAGGTTTCGCCGGGTAGCAGCTTGCCCTGGAAAACGGCGCGGCTGTCGGTGCGTTTTTTGCTGTCTTCCCTGAAGTCCACCCGCTTCGTTTTCTTGCCGTCATCCCGCTGCACGCTGATACTGGCCGTGCGCTTGTCGCTGTCCACGGTCAGGGTCAGGGTGGTTTCCGTTTCAACCGCGGGCAGCCGGAAGTAATCGTAGTCCCCGAAATCGCCCGCCACCCCTTCGATAACATTGCCGTGCAGGTCACTGGCCTCGAAATGGTCGTTGTTCGGCTCCAGGTCGGCGGGAAGCGACCAGGGATCAAGGATGTCCATGCGCAATTCATACGGCGTATCGCTGAAGCCCTTGTTGGAATATAGGCTCACCAGATAATCGCCGGGCTGCAGGAACGCCCGCCAGGCAAACGTTTCCCCGGGGCCCGCGGTTTCGCTGCCGGTCATTTTCCGCCCATTGAACTGCAGCTTCATGTTGAGGTCGGTGTCGGGCGGCTGGACCAGGGTCAGCGCCAGATGAGTCGGCGTCTCAAGGGAAAAGGCGTAAAAATCCTGGTCCCTCGCGTCGGGGATCAGCCCGCGGCGTGCGACGCCGAAGGCCATGGGATGCGCGCGGCTGGCGTCGTCGTTCGGCTCCAACTCGTCATGCCGGTCTGGAATACCCAGCGGTACGGCGCGGATAACGTAATCGCCCGGCTTTTTGTTGCCGTTGATTTGCAGCCGGTGGCTGCCCGGCATCAGATAGAGATTGACGAGTACCGCCCGGCCCGAATCGGGGTCCCTGAGGCGCTTCGCTATCCTCTTGTTGCCGGAATCCAGAAGGACCACATAATCGTAATTGCTGCCGGCAACTTCCACCGCCCAGAGCTGG
>DAOVHN010000430.1 GCA_030671915.1 Pseudomonadota bacterium | reverse complement strand
GCGCAACGCCGCGAGCGGCCAAGGGAACCCGGCCTCCGGTGGGGCTTCGCGGTCCGCCGGGTGCGTTGCGGCCCTTGACCGATGCGGCAAGCATCGCTCCGCGGATCGCGCCTGCCCGGCGGACCGCGAAGCCCCGTCAAATGGGTCTTTATCAGCGAGCCTTGGTATTACCGTCGACTTCATCCGCCATGTAGAAGCCCGACCGCGCCCGAACCTCGATCGCATCCGGAGCATGTCGGTCGGTATCGTTCATCGCCGCCCTCCCTGTCCGCGCGAAAGAGATTTACCGGGATGCGGCCGGGAACAGGCAGGATGCGCCAGCGGGAATGTGGAGATGTCCATCCGGTCGCGCGGCGTGGGCGCCGCTTGCCCGATCTATAAATAAAATCTATCGGTCGCCGCCTTTTCATTGACGCAAACAATCGACCGGGCCCGCCATGCGGCCTGCGTGGCATCGGCCACCGCACCGCGCGGGGCTACCTCTCGCCTGTATGTTTCCTGTGCCCCGGCTGCATCTATCTCACCCTTTCAACTACACCGGAACTCTATCCGACATACCTGTTTTCGGGGCGGAAATACATCTCGGCGCGTCCGGGGGGCGCGGGGAGCCTCGCGGCGGGGGGTGAGGGGCGCGCGGACCTACATATTTCTCTATCTTTCCGGCTCGGGGGGTGTTGCCGGAAATTAAAACCCGCATCGATTTCCCTTGCCTTGGTTTCCACCCGGCACGATCCTATTTATCGCCCATGTCGATTCGCGAACGCAACCGGATCAGGGCCATTCTGGGCCCCACCAACACTGGCAAGACCTGGCTTGCCATGGACCGTATGCTCGGCCATGCCTCGGGCATGATCGGCTTCCCCTTGCGGCTGCTGGCGCGCGAGAATTACGACCGGGTGGTGGCGGCGCGGGGCCGCGGCGATGTGGCGCTGATCACCGGCGAGGAGAAGATCGTCCCGCCGCGCCCGCGCTGGTTCGTCTGCACCGTGGAATCGATGCCGCTGGACCGGCCGGTGGACTTCCTGGCGATCGACGAGATCCAGCTCGCCGCCGACCCGGAGCGCGGCCATGTCTTCACCGACCGCATCCTGCATGCGCGCGGGCTTTGGGAGACCATGTTCCTGGGTTCCGACACCATGCGGGCGCTGTTGAAGCGGTTGGTGCCGCGGGTCGAAATCGAGAGCAGGCCTCGCTTTTCCACGCTCAGCTATGCCGGCGAGGCCAAGCTGTCGCGCCTGCCCCGGCGCAGCGCCATCGTCGGCTTCTCGGTCGACCAGGTCTACGCCATCGCCGAGACCCTGCGGCGCCAGCAGGGCGGCACGGCGGTGGTGCTGGGCGCGCTCAGCCCGCGCACCCGCAACGCCCAGGTGGCGATGTACCAGGCCGGCGAGGTCGACTACATGGTGGCGACCGACGCCATCGGCATGGGGCTGAACATGGATATCGACCATGTCGCCTTTTCCGGCCTGCGCAAGTTCGACGGCCGGCGCACAAGGCCGCTGAGCGCCCCCGAAATCGCGCAGATCGCCGGGCGCGCGGGGCGCCATATGAGCGACGGCACCTTCGGCGTGGCCAGCGGCATCGGGGGGCTGGACGAGGACATCGTACAGGCGGTGGAAGACCATCGCTTCGACCCGGTGGAGGCCGTGTCCTGGCGCAACCGGCTGCTGGATTTCTCGACCGCGCGCGGCCTGCTGCGCAGCCTGGAGATGCGCCCGGCGAAGCGCTACCTGATGCGTCCGCGCGACGCCGACGACCATGTGGCGCTGGCCGAACTGGCGCGCGACGAGGGCGTGACCGACCGCGCCTCGAACCCGGCCGCCGTGCGCCTGCTGTGGGAGGTCTGCCAGATTCCCGACTTCCGCAAGGTCATGCCCGACCATCACGCGGCCCTGCTGCGCCAGGTCTATCTGCATCTGATGGAGGACGAGGGGCGGTTGCCGGAGGACTGGGTCGCGGGCCATATAAACCGGCTGGACAATACCGCCGGCGATATCGACACGCTGACCATGCGGCTGGCCCATATCCGCACCTGGACCTATATCGGCCACCGCGGCGACTGGCTGGCGGATTCCCGGCATTGGCAGGACCGCGGCCGCGCCATCGAGGACAGGCTGTCCGACGCGCTGCACGAACGGCTGATGCAGCGTTTCGTGGACCAGCGCCAGGCCGTGCTGGGCCGCCGCCGCCACGACGGCGGGGAAATCCTGGCGGCGGTGACGCCCAAGGGCGACGTGGTGGTCGAGGGCCATTCGATCGGAACCATGGCGGGCTTAAGCTTCAAGCCGTTGAACCCGACTCGCGACGATGGTGACCGCGCCTTCCTGGCCGCCGCCCGCCCGGCGCTGTTAAGCGAGGCCGCGCGACGAGTGGGTGAGCTGGTCGGCGCGCCGGATGCGGAATTCAGGATAGGCGACGACGGGTCGATCCAGTGGCGCAAGGCCCCGGTGGCGCGGCTGGCGGGTGGCGACGATTTGCTGCGCCCGCGCGTTCTGGTATTGCGCAACGAGCTGATCGACGGGGCCCAGGGCGAACGGGTGCGCGCCCGCCTCGCCGCCTGGCTGGAGCACGAGTTGCGCCGCCGGCTGAAACCGCTCTACCGGTTGATGGAGGCTGAGCTGGGCAGCACGGTGCGCGGCCTTGCCTTCCAGCTCGCCGAGGGGCTGGGCTCCATGCCGCGCCGGCCCGCCGCCGCCCAGATCCGCGCCCTGACCCGCGCCGACCGGCAGGCGCTGGGCCGCCACGGGGTGCGCATCGGGCTGGAGACGGTCTATCTGACCGCGTTGCTGAAACCGGGTGCATTGCGGCTGCGGGCGATCCTCTGGGCGGCGCGCCAGGACGGGCCGGCGCCGCTGTTGCCCGGCAAGGGCGGCGAGACCCTGGCGGCGGCGGATGCGCCGGCGGAATTCTGGGCGGCCGCCGGCTACCGCATGCTGGGGCCGCGGGCGATCCGCGCCGACCGGCTGGAGGCGCTGGCGCGGGCCTTGCGCAAGCTCGCCGCCCAGGGCGAATTCGTGGCGACGGCGGAGCTGCGGGCGCTGGCCGGCTGCGAGGGCGCGGCCTTCGAGTCCGTGGCCGGTGCGCTGGGCTACCGGGCGCGCCAGGACGAGGGCGGCGTCACGTTCCGGTTGCCCGCCCGAAAGGCCAGGCCGAAAACCCGGCGCGGCAAGCGCAAGCCGAAAGCCGACTCGGATT
>DAOVHN010000677.1 GCA_030671915.1 Pseudomonadota bacterium | reverse complement strand
CGCCTGGCCCGCGAAAATACGCGTGACGATGGCTTGGTGCTGCTCAAGCCGGCGCCGCCGCACGCGGATATCGCGGCGCGGGTCAGCACGACGCGCGAGACGGTCGCGCGGGTGATGGGCGATCTGGCCCGCAACGAAATCATCGACCGACACCGCGGCGCGCTCGCAATCCTTGATCTCGGCCGGCTGGCCGCACTCGTCGAGGAGGTCCGCGCCGAGTAATGGTATCCGCCCAACTGGCTGATATATAACAGAAGTCTCAAGATTAACTGGATTTTGGTCCATTTCCCGGCCCAGAACGGGCCGAAAATGACCTTGAAACCCGCGGAAAACGTCTTAGCAAGGGATCGTTCCGCCCATCGGGCGTCCCTGGATATTGCGCCGGCTGTCGCTCTTGCCCATACTGTTGCGGCACAGCGCGGGGGAGGAGCCGGTGGTGAGGGTAGGCGTTTTACCAGGGATACCCCTGTTCGCGGGGTTGGCGCTGCTGGCGGCCGGCTGTACCCAGCCGCCGCCGGAACCCGAACCGGCGCCGAAGCCCAGGGAACAAATCACCCTCAAGCCCCTGACGCCTCCACCACCGCCCGCGCCGGCTCCCGCGCTGCCGCTTCCCGTGCGGCTGGTCGGGGTGGGCGATATCATGATGGGGACGGACTTTCCCGAGGCGAAATATCTTAACCCGGATTTGACGCCGGGCGCCGATCTGTCGGCGCTGATCGGGCCGCGGCTGCTCACGATTCTGCAATCCGCCGACATCACCTTCGGTAATATGGAAGGATCCCTGTTCGACGGCGACGGCGAGCACAAGCCCTGCAAGAATCCGAAGACCTGCTATGTTTTCCGCAGCCCGTCGTTCCACGGCGAATTCCTGCGCGAGATGGGCTTCGATGTCATGTCCATCGCCAACAACCACAGCGGCGATTTCCGCGAGGCCGGGCGCGGCGCCACCATGGCGGCGCTCGCGCGCAACGGCATCGCCTATGCGGGGCTGGATATACCGGGCGCTCGCACCGCGACCCTGACGACCGTTGACGGCGCGCGGGTTGGCGTGCTGGCGGTGTCGCCCAACTGGGGCACGGTCAGCATCAACGACCCCGACCGCGCCGCCGGCATCGTGCGCGAGCTGGCGGCCGGGCACGATATCGTGCTGGTCTCGTTCCATGGCGGCGCCGAGGGGCGCGAGATGACGCGGGTGCCGCGCGAGATGGAGGTCTTTTACGGCGAGGACCGCGGCGACGTTTACGGCTTCGCTCATGCGGTGATCGACGCGGGCGCCGACGTAGTGTTGGGGCACGGGCCCCATGTGCCGCGTGCGGTAGAGGTCTATCGCGGCCGCTTCATCGCATACAGCCTGGGCAATTTCTGGACTTACGGGCGCTTCAACCTGAGCGATCTGGCGGGCGTGGCGCCGGTGGTCGATCTCGAACTGGCGCGCGACGGGCGCCTGCTGAAAGCGCGCATCCACAGCGCCCGCCAGCTTGGCTGGGGCGTGCCGCGGATCGACGACAGTGGCGCGGCGGCGCGGGCGATCGCGGAACTGACCGCGATGGATTTTCCGGAATCGACGCTGGAATTCTGGCCGGACGGAAGGATCACCGGCTTTGCCGGGGCGGCGGAGGGCAAAGAAAAACCGGAAGGCGGGGAACGCCCTCCGGCCCTGCTTATCTATTAAACGAACTGGCCGGCTCGCGTCAGCAGGGCGCTTCGGCGCTCTCGCAACTGCCGACAGCGCCGGCGTCTTCGCTGGAGGCGAACAGCAAGGTGTCGCCCATCAGCGCGCCATACCGGACGTTGGCCTCTTCCGTCATCGCCGTGAAGGCCGCGAGGTCGTCACCCTTCAGCGCCTTGCCCGAGGGCAGACGCATGCG
>DAOVHN010000781.1 GCA_030671915.1 Pseudomonadota bacterium | reverse complement strand
AGTCAGGCCGGCCAGGTCGAAAGGTCCAGTCAGGCCAAGGCGATGGCGCCCGCGGCGGCAAGCGCCTCGATCTCGGCGTCGCCATAGCCGATTTGCGCCAGCACCTCGCGGGTATGCTGGCCATAGAGCGGGGCGCCCGTCACCACGCCGCCCGGCGTGCCGGAGAATTTCACCGGCAGGCCGATGGTCTTCACCGGGCCGAGGCGCGCATGCTCGGTCTCGGTCACCATCTCGCGGGCGATCGTCTGCGGATCCCGGTGCATCTCGGCGATATCCAGCACGGGGCCGGCGGGCAGGCCGGCCTTTTCC
Organism: Pseudomonadota bacterium; assembly: GCA_030671915.1. Taxonomy (GTDB): domain Bacteria; phylum Pseudomonadota; class Alphaproteobacteria; order UBA8366; family JADFVY01; genus JADFVY01. The sequence goes on along the minus strand of DAOVHN010000781.1, from coordinate 1,219 downwards.
ATGCGCTCCAGCCAGTCCGCCGTGCCGCGCGTCCGGAAATGCGCTTCAAGCGCCTCGGTCAGTTCGGCCATATGGCTCATGCGGCCGGGATTTTCCTTGAAGCGTTCATCCTCGGCAAGTTCGGGCGCCTCCAGCACCTCCAGCAGCCGCAGCCAGTTCGACTGGTTCGCCGCGCCGATATTGATCCAACCGTCCCCGGTTCGGAAGGCCTGGTAGGGCGCGTTCAGCGGATGCGCCGAGCCCATCGGCCCCGGCGCCTCGCCGGTCGCGAAGGCGATGGCCGACTGCCAGTAGGTATGGGTTATCGCGGCCTCGAACAGCGAGGTATCGACGCGTTGCCCCTCGCCGGTCTTCAGCTTGTGCGTATAGGCCGCCAAAACGCCCATCGCGCCAAGGATACCGGCGGTGATATCGCTGACCGGCGGCCCCACTTTGACCGGCGGGCGGCCCGGCCCCTCGCCGGTGATACTCATCAGGCCGCTCATGCCCTGGGCGATCAGGTCGAAGCCCGCGCGGTCGGCATAGGGGCCGGTGCGGCCGAAGCCGGAAATCTCGCAATAGATCAGCCCCGGATTGATCTTCTTCAGCTCTTCATAGCCGAGGCCCAGCTTCTCCATCGTGCCGCGGCGGTAATTCTCGGTCACTATGTCGGCGTCCTTGAGCAGCCGGAGCAGCACCTCCCTGCCCTTCTCTTCCTTCAGGTTGAGCGCGATCCCCTGCTTGTTGCGGTTCATCATCATGAAGGCCGCGGATTCGCCGTCGATATCCGGCGGCACCGTCCGGCGCGTATCGTCGCCGCCCGGGATCTTCTCCACCTTGATAACGTCGGCGCCCATGTCGGCGAGCATCAGCCCGCAGACCGGCCCCGCCATGATATGGGCGAGCTCGATCACCTTGACGCCCTTCAGCGGGCCGTGCCGTTCGGTCATGGTTCAGCGGCCCTTGAAGTCCGGCTTGGTCTTGTCGAGGAAGGATTTGTAACCGATCCGGAAGTCCTCGGTGTCGTAACAGGCATAGCCTTCGTCCTGCTCCGCTTCGCTTAGCGGCGCCGAGTCCTCCAACCGATCGAGGAACTTCTTGTGCCAGCGCGCGACCAGCGGCGCCCCCTCGGCGATCCGCCCGGCGGTGGCGTAGGATTCCTCCTCCACCTTGTCGTCGGGCACGACGCGGGTGACGAGCCCCTTGTCCTTCGCCTCCGCCGCGCCGAAGACGCGGCCTT
>DAOVHN010000545.1 GCA_030671915.1 Pseudomonadota bacterium | reverse complement strand
TGCCGCCCTGTTTCGCGTCGCTGCGCCCGAACAGTTCCACCTGGACGAAACGCCAACCCTCCGGCGCCGTCATGCCCGCATGTTCGGTGGCGTACTCGACGCCGGTCACCGCGATCTCCAGGCCGCCGATATTTCCGCGGTCCAGCGCTTCGGCTGGGCCGCCGCCCTGCAACGCCGCCTGCAAATCGCCGGCCCCCGGCAGGGCGATATGGCCGTTGCCGTAGTCGAAAAATTGGAACGCGATATCCGCCGCGCCCTTCGGCACGAGATAGGCAAACCGGAATTCGCGGCTCTCGCCGAAACGCGCGATCGAAAACGCCGCGCCGGGCGCCACGCCGTTCGGCAGGGCCGCGCTCCCGGCGCTCAAATCCAGGGCCAGGCCGCCGGCGGCCAGGAAGGCGTGCTGGCCCGCCTTCGGCACCTTGTAGGGGACATCCAGCTCGACCATCTCCTTGGCCCCCGAGCCGCCTCCACCGCCGGAGAACAGCCCGCCCACGCCATAGGTGCGGTCCGCCTTGCCTTCCAGCCTGGATTTCTCAATAAGCTCGCGCGGGTGGATGTTGGTCCAGCGGGTGACGAGGATCACCGCCTCCATGCCCTCCGGCACGGATGCACCGGCGATCTCATCGCCACGGACCACCCGCATAAGCGCGACACGCACCGAGCCGTTCTCGCCGGCCGCCAGCGGTTCCGCATCGGCCGCCAGCGCGGCCAGCGACGGGTCGGGAATCAGGTCCGCCGTGCGGGGCACCGCCTCCGCCGCCAGCGGTTGCGGGTAAAGCGCGGGATCGCCGGTAAGATAGGGATCCCGCCAGCCGTCGCCGTCCTGCTGGCCCAGCGCCGCGGTGGAACAAACGAACATCCCCAACATGAAAGCGCCGGCCCGGATCCTGGAACTCCGCATTCGTTTGCCCCTCCGTTTACTAGCAGCCGGCGCTGGCTCCCACGCTTGCGCTCGCGCTTGCGCTCGGGCCGCCGGACCCGCCCTTCAGCCCCTGAAGTATCATGCTGGACGCGCAGGTCATCCCGGCGACATATTGCGCGCAGAACGAACCCGCAGACACCGACACCCCGGCCTCTATTTTCTTGCCCACCGAGAAGCAGCTGTCGCCGAAACTTACGCCGGCCGAGGCGCCGGCTTCCGCACCGGGACAGGACAGGCATTTGAGCGCTTCGACCCTGGCCTCCACTTCGGCGATCAACTGGTCGGTCACCTCGCCGTACTCCAGTAACTTGGCCGCGATCAGGAACTGGGTGCCGGTGGCGCCGATGATCATGCCGATCACGAGACCCATGTTGTCGTTGAGGCCGATTTCCGTTGTGTTGATCGAATAGGATGCCGTTGCCTGATGCAGCCCGTCGTCCATGACGCCGATGACGCGCCCGGTGGCCGGATCGCGTTCCCACCAGCCCAGGCGCGCGCGCCCGGCAAGCTGCACCGGTTTGGGTGGAACGATGACCTCGCGGCCTTCGCCGAGGCTTTGCTCGATCAGCCGCCGCGCATAGGGCGACAGGCCTTCTATTCCGTCGAGCCGGCCCTCCTGGCCCGCGCCGAAGACCAGCATGGCGCCCTGTCCGCCCTCGACACCGGCAATCAGGTCCGCGGTGTTCGCGGTTTGCCGGACACCGAGGATTCGCTCGAGGAAATGCCCCTCGAGCATCGTGTTCTGGATGCCGCGCGCCGACTGGAAATGTTCCGCGGCGCGGGTCGCGTATCCCGGATAAGGCCAGGCCTCGACCTCGTCGAGCCGCAGGTCGAGCGCCACGCGATAGCCCCCTTCATTGCCACCCTCGACGGAAGTGACGATAACGCGTGGAATCGCCTGCGCGAAAGCAACGCCGTTGTTGTGGGCGATCCGGCGGCCCAGCGCGTCCGATTCCGCCGCGAACGCCAGACCGGCCAGATGACCGGCCAGCGGACCGATCTCGCCATCCACCGCGACCGCCTCCGACGCGGCCTTGCTATCCTCGCCGCCGCCGATCGCATCGATGCGCGCCCTCGCCGCATCCAGATCGATCCCCCCCGCCAGCCGCCCGGCGTAGTCGCGTACGGCCGCGACATCGATGGGGCCCGTCACGACCGCCAGGGTATAGCGGCGATAAGCGGCCGGGGCCGCACCGTCCACCGCCGGCGCATCCACGACATAAAGGTCGCGCACGACGACACGCGGCTCGCGGCCGGGCGCCTCCATGGCGATCTCCAGCCATTCCCGGCGTATCGCGCTGCCCGCCTCCTCGTCCAGCACCAGGGTAGGGGCGAGGTCGATGGTCTCGCCGCCGCGTTGCAGTACGCGCCGGTACATGACGCCGACCGTCCTGGCCGGCTCTTTCGGTTCGGCCGCTGGCTCAGGCTGCTGGCCGCCGCCGGATACGGCGCCGCCGAACAGGCCCCCCGCGCCGCCGCCCTTTTTCTTCTCGGGCTCGGGCGCCTCCACCTGCGGCACACCGAGGATCGCCAGCGACAGCCGGGCCAGTCCCAGCGCCGCCGCCCTGCCTTCCAGCCGGCCGAGCTCGCGGGTCTCGCCGCCGGCCGTTTCCTCAT
>DAOVHN010000415.1 GCA_030671915.1 Pseudomonadota bacterium | reverse complement strand
CCGATGTGGTGTTCCAGCGCGGCGCCGTGGGGCTGGCCTGGCTCAGCTCGGCGATCGGGTTTGGGGCGGTTGCGGGTGGTATCTGGCTGGCGCGGCGCGGTAGCACGGTCGGGCTGCTGCCTATCGCCCTGGCGGGCGCCGGCGCCAGCGGCATCAGCTTGCTGCTGTTCACGGCGACGGACAACTTCTGGATTGCGATTCCCGCCATCGCAATGTTCGGCGCCGCCGTTGTTTCCAGCGCGATCTCGACCCAGACCCTGCTGTTGGGCGCGGTCGGGGAACATATGCGCGGCCGGGTACTCAGCCTCTATGGGGTGATATTCCGGGGCGGGCCGGCTGTTGGGTCCCTGCTGATGGGCGGGCTGTCGGATCTGGTCGGGCTGCGCTGGCCGCTGGCCGTGGGCGGGCTGTTGTGCATTGCCGCGGCGGCATGGACCTGGCGCGGCCGGCGGCGCATGATCGTGCTGCTGGAAAGGCGCGGCCGTGGACTCGACGAAACCGAATGACTCTTGCCCATTTGCCAATGCGACCGGGGCCGTTATAAAGGGGGCGGGAAGGCGACATCCATCGCTATCCGGAACAATAAACCATTTAGACGGGGAACAATCCCATGAGCAGGAAAATTTCATTGGCGGCCGCGACGGTCGCCGCAATCGGCTTTTTGGCCGCACCGGCGATGGCCGAAGGTGTCAAGGTTGGCATGATCACCACTTTGTCGGGCGGCGGCAGCGGCCTTGGCATAGATATTCGCGATGGCTTCGAACTGGCGCTCAAGCAGGGCGGCGGCAAGCTGGGCGGCATCGATGTGGAAGTCATCACCCAGGACGACGCGCGCAAGCCCGAGACGGCCAAGCAGATCGCCGACCGCATGGTGAAGTCAGACAAGGTCGACATCATGACCGGCATCGTCTGGTCGAATCTGGCGATGGCGGTGGTGCCCGGCGTTACCAAGGGCGGCACTTTCTATATCAGCCCCAATGCGGGCCCCTCGGCGCTGGCCGGCAAGATGTGCCACGAGAATTATTTCAACGTCGCCTGGCAGAACGACAATCTGCATGAGGCGATGGGCCAGCATGTCACCGACAAGGGCTTCAAGAACGTCTATATCATGGCGCCCAACTATCCGGCCGGCAAAGACGCGCTTTCCGGTTTCAAGCGCTTCTACAAGGGTGGAATCGCCGGCGAGGTCTACACCAAGCTGGGCCAGAAGGACTATGCGGCGGAAATATCCGCCCTGCGCGCGGCCAAGCCGGACGCGGTGTTCTTCTTCCTGCCGGGCGGCATGGGCATCAACTTCCTGAAGCAGTACGCCCAGGCGGGGCTGAAGGATTCCATCCCGCTGTTCGGTCCGGCCTTCTCGTTCGACGAGACTATCCTCAAACCCGTCGGCGGAGCGGCGCTGGGCGTGTTCAACTCGTCGCAGTGGAACGCGGATATCGACAATGCGGCGAACCGCGCCTTCGTGGCCGACTTCATCGCCGAATACGGACGCCGGCCGTCGCTCTATGCCTCGCAGGGCTATGACGCGGCGCGGCTGATCGGCAGCGCGTTGAAGGCCGTCGGCGGCGATATGTCCGACAAGAGCGCCTTCCGCATGGCGCTGACCAAGGCCGAGTTCGAGTCGGTGCGCGGCAATTTCCGTTTTGGCTCGAACCATCATCCGATCCAGGACATCTATGTCCGGCAGGTCTATCAAAACGACAAAGGCGATCTGACCAACAGGATCGTCGGCAAGGTGTTCACCGACCACCAGGACGCCTACGCCAAAGACTGTAAGATGTAATATTAGACCGGGCGGCGGGCGCACCCGCCCGCCGTTCCCTTTTTCCAGAACACCGGTAATCCAATGACTGCGCTGCTGGTCCTCGAACAGGTGCTCAACGGACTGCAGCTGGGGGTCATGCTGTTCCTGCTGGCGGCGGGGCTGACCCTTGTCTTCGGCATCATGGACCTGATCAACCTGGCGCACGGGTCGCTCTATATGGTCGGCGCCTTCGTCGCGGCGACCGTGGCGCAATGGACCGGGTCCTTCATGCTCGGCCTGCTGGCGGCCTTGCCGGCGGCCGCGCTGGTTGGCATGGTTGTGGAAGTGATCGCGCTGAGAACGCTCTACGAGCGCAACCATCTCGACCAGGTGCTGGCGACCTTCGGGCTGATCCTGTTCTTCAACGAGCTGGTAAGCATTATCTGGGGCCCGCGGGCGATTTTCATGGATGTGCCAGAGGCGCTGTCGGGCACGATCGAAATCGTCCCCGGGGCGCCCTATCCCGCCTTTCGCCTGGCCATCATCGCCGTCGGCATCGCGGTGGCCCTGTTCCTGTATTTCCTGATCACCCGGACCCGGGTCGGCATGCTGATCCGCGCCGGCGCCAGCAACCGCGAGATGATCGGCGCGCTGGGCGTGGACGTGAAGCTGCTCTACACGCTGGTCTTCGGGCTGGGCGCGGCGCTGGCCGGGCTGGCCGGCGCCATGGCCGGGCCGATCTTCGCGGTCGAGGTCGGCATGGGCGAGGGCATCCTGATCCTCGCCCTCGTGGTCATCGTGATCGGCGGCATCGGGTCGGTCCGCGGCGCGCTGGTCGGCGCCTTGCTGGTCGGGCTGGTCGATACGCTGGGCCGGGCCTTCCTACCGACCCTGTTGCGCCTCGTCGCCGACCCTGCCACCGCTGATGGGGTGGGGGCCTCGGTCGCTTCCATGTCGATCTATATTCTGATGGCCGCCGTACTGGTCTGGCGCCCCCGCGGCCTGTTCCCGGCTTATGGCTGACCCGCGGAATCTTATACCAAGGGTCATTGATAATGACCTGTTTGACCGGGTTCCCTTGACCGCTCGTCAGGAGTGGTTCGCGCCGTGGTGCCGCGCACCACAAGCGGAGCGCAACGCCGCGAGCGGTCAAGGGAAACCGGCCTTCGGTGGCGCGCGGCGGCCCTCCGGATGCGTTGCGGCCCTTGCCCGATGCGGGGGCATCGCGCCGCGAACCGCGCCTGCCCGGCGGGCCGCGGCGCACCATCAAACAGGTCATTATCAATGACCCTTGGTATAACCCGCCGGCAGGCGGTGCATCTTACCGCGCTGGCGGTGGCTTTATTGCTGCCACCCGTGGTGCTGGCCCTGGACGAGCCCTTTTTCATCAGTCTGGCCAGCCGCATGCTGATCTACGGGCTTGCGGCGGCAAGCCTCGATCTGATCCTCGGTTTCGGCGGCATGGTCAGCTTTGGCCACGCGGCCTTCTTCGGGGTCGGCGGTTATGCGGTCGGCATCCTGTTCGCGCACGGGTTCGAGGGATCGGAGTTCCTGGGGCTGATACCCGGTGGCGACAGCGCGCTCGTCGTCTGG
>DAOVHN010000232.1 GCA_030671915.1 Pseudomonadota bacterium | reverse complement strand
ACGTCCGCGACATGGCCGTGAATGGGGGCCGCCGGATCGCCGAACAGCGGCATGTCCAGGCTGCCGAAGATCAGCGCCGCGCCGGTTACAGAGACCACGAACAGAACGGCCAGCGTGTAGAGCGGCCGGTGGCTGGGCTCCTTTTCCTGACTGGTGGTCAGCGACAACGCGCCCAACGCCAGCACGGTGGAAATACCGGCCCCGACCGCCGCCTCGGTAAAGGCCACGTCAACCGCGTCCAGCACCACCAGCAGCGCGGCCGCCAGCAGGCTGTAAATGCCGCCCAGCATGACGACCGCGAACAGATTGTGCAGCCGCACCACCATGAAAACGGTCGCCGCCATGAAGAACAGCAACACTATGTTGATCAGGGTTTCGATGACTCGCCCCTCTTGTCGATGGTCTCGCAGTGGCGGCGGTCGCGATCGACCGGCTTGACGCCCCCGCCATAGAGCGCGTTGGCCAGCGCGTAGGTCGCGGTCGGGCTGGTGAACAGGATGAAGATCAGGATCAGGACCAGCTTGGCCGTAACCAGCGACAGTCCGGCCTGGATCATCAAGCCGCCGAGGAACAACCCGGCCCCCAGCGTGTCGGTAACGCCCGCGGCATGCATACGCGAATAGACGTCGGGCAGTCGCAGCAGCCCGACCCCGCCGGTAACGATAAAAAAGCAGCCGCCCATCAGCAGGGCCCAGCTCAGACCGTTGAGGAGCATTTCCATCAAATCTGCTCCTCATCCTCGGCATGGCCGCCGGCGCGCCCGAGATCGCCATAGCGGAAAAACTTCAGAACAGCGATGGTGCCGATGAAGTTGATCAGCGCATAGACCAGCGCGATATCGAGAAATTCGGGCCGTCCCATCAGGAAGCCGAGTACCGCGATCATCAGCACCGTCTTGGTGCCGAAGACGTTCACGGCAAGGATGCGGTCATAGAGGGTCGGGCCGGCGTAGGCGCGGATCAGCGCCAACACCATTGCGATGACCAAGCCAATGGCGGCGGCGGCGAACATCATTTCACGCTTTCCGTCACCGTGATCCCGGACGCCTCCAGCCGGGTCACGCGGCGGTCCATTTCGCCACCGGCCAGATCCTCGCCGGCTTCGCGGGCGATGGCGTGGACCAGGATATTGCCACCGTCGAGCCGCACCGTGACCGTTCCCGGCGTCAGCGTGATCGAAATCGCATAAATGACCTGGCCCAGTTCGCCCGGCTGGCTGACCTTGAGAATATACATTGTCGGGGAGATCGGCAGCGACGGTGACCATATCCGTTTCGTCACGTCGATGCTGGCCTTGACGATCTCAACCAGCAGCCAGATCCAATAGCCGATAAAACGCCGGGTCAGGTGGACGGGATGGCCTTCATGGTCGACCACGTCCATGCGCACGGCAATCAACACGACCAGGATCACCGAGCCGATCCCCAGCCCCAGAACAAGCCCGTGTTCGATTGAAAACTCCCCGGACAGCAGCATCCAGGTCGCAAACAGTACGATTCCCAGCGACAACGCACGCGCCACCCGACTTCTCCCGGTTTCCTCACCTCGACGCCCCCTTTTTAGAGGGCAGGCCGATACATAGTCCAGCCAAATCGGGCCTGTCAAATACCAGATACCAAGTACCAGATACCAACGGGCCACACGATCGCAAAAAAAGCGAGAGCCGCCTTGCCGGGAACGCATATGGTGACTAGGTTCCGGTCACGCTACCGCAATAAGATCGATTTTTAGCGAGACAGGAACGACTATCCATGCAGATGACCGGCGAATACCGGATTCCGGCGCCGCGCCAGGCAGTCTGGGACGCACTGAACGACCCTGCGATTCTGAAGCAGTGCATCCCGGGATGCGAGGAATTGACCAGGACCGGCGAAGGCGGATTCGCGGCCAAGGTTACGGCCAAGGTCGGGCCCGTGCGCGCCAAGTTCAGCGGCAAGGTGGAGTTGTCGGATATCGATCCGCCGAACGGGTACACGATTTCGGGACAGGGCACCGGCGGCGCGGCCGGCTTTGCCAAGGGCGGCGCCAAGGTATCGCTGGCCGAGAATGGTGGAGAAACGGTGTTGAGCTATACGGTCGACGCCTCTGTCGGCGGCAAACTGGCGCAGATCGGCAGCCGCCTGATCGACGCCACGGCGAAGAAGATGGCGGGGGATTTCTTTTCCAAATTCGCCGAACTGGTCGGCGGGGGCGCGCCGGCCGTCGCGGAAGGCGCGGCCGAACCGCCGGCCCCGGCCGCGGCAGCTGGGCTACCGGCTTATATATGGGTAGGCGGAATCATCGGCATTGTGGTAATCTTGCTGCTCGTATTTGCGCGATAGGCTGGAAAGAGCCTGGCGCCGGCCTTTAAGGGAGCATCGATGGGCGCGGGCGGAAAAGGGCAGCGTATCGAGGATTATATCCCCAGGCTTTACGGCTATGCCGTCAGCCTGTCGGGGGATAACCACGATGCCCACGACCTGGTGCAAGAGACCGCGCTGAAATCCCTGAACGCATCTCGCATTCCCGAGGACGAGCCGGCTTTCCGCGCCTGGCTGTTCGTCATTCTGCGCAATTCATGGCTGGACCTTGCACGCGGGCGGGGCCGGCGACCCGAGATGTCGGGAACCGAGGCGGATTACGAGCAAATCGGCGCGGAAACATGGTCACATGATGATTCTCTAATATCCACCTTGACGGTGAAGTTTTCCCTTGCCAGATTGTCCGCCGATCATCGCGATGTCCTTGGACTGGTGGATGTTTCCGGATTTTCCTACTCGGAGGCCGCCGACATACTGGGAGTCCCGGCCGGAACGGTGACAAGCAGGGTTGCGCGAGCCAGAACCGCGCTGCTGAAACAACTGGAGGCGGGGAACATTGTGAATTTCCCGTCGGAAAAAAGACGGCAAGCAAGAAGATGACCGACCCCGTGACCGAAGAACTGCTGAATGCATATGTCGACGGCGAGTTATCGCCGGGTGACGACGCGCGCGTGGCCCAGGCGATCGCCCGCGACCCCGCTCTGGCCGTCCATGTCGCGACGCTGAGCCGGGTAAAATCCGCCCTGTCGGGACTGGCCGTCGAGCCGACGGAATCTATCCACCTGCCCAGCCACCGTTGGTCGAAGGCGATGCTGGCGGTGGCCGCATCGGTGGGACTGTTCGTGGCTGTCATGTCGGGCGTGCTTACCGGCTTCCTGCACTTCGGCAGCGACCGGAGCAACTGGTATCAGGAGGCCGCGTCCGCCCACGCCGAATGGGCTTCCGAGCCTTCTGCGCCCGACGCCAGGGAGGTCGACGCGAATCTGTATCTGGTCAGTATGGATCGGCTGAATCTGCCCGCCCAGGCCCCCGACCTGACCAGCGCGAAACTGCGGCTTACCTATCTGAAATTTTACGAAGCCGACGCCGATTACCCCGCCGCCCTGCATCTGGGCTATACGGGACGGCGCGGTTGCCGGCTGACTCTGTGGGCGACCGCCGCGCCGCATACGCTGCATACTCGCCTTGCCGAATTCCGCGAGGGCAAGATGCGCAGCTTCCGCTGGCGCCAGGACCGGATCGCCTATGCGCTGTTCGCCACCGGCATGGAGGAAAACCGTTTCACCATGATCGCCGCAAAGGTCCATGAGGCGACCCGCAAGATGCGCGGCTTCGACGACGAAACCCGCATGGCCCTGCGCGAGGTAAGCGGCAAGGCGCCACCCTGCGCGGTCTGACCTGAAATTATTCCCAGAATTCGGCCGATACCTGCATCCAGGGCGGCTTTAGCGCGGCGATTTCCCGATATTTGGGGCAATCGGGACTGTGGGTGCCGGGAAGGTAGCCGGTGCTCATCAGGAATTCGCCGGTAATTTCGCCGCCGGTGAAGCGGAACGTCTTTTTGAACAGCTTTACCCAGTCTTCCTTGCGCAAGGGATGATGGGCCTGCAGCCAGGCATTGAAGCCGCCGTGGCTGTCGCGCATTTCCCGGATCCGCCCGGCGTTATGGATGACCGCGTCGACCTTCAGCCGGTTGCGGATAATCCCGGCGTCGGCCAGCAGGCGCGCCCGATCGGCCGCGCCGAAGGTCGCCACCCGGTCCACGTCGAACCCGGCGAAGGCGGCGTAGAATGCCTCGCGCTTTTTCAGCACGGTCAGCCAGGATAGGCCGGCCTGGTTGATCTCCAGCGCCAGCCGTTCGAGCAGAACCGACTCGTCCGTCATCGGGAATCCGTATTCCGTATCGTGATACGGCTCGTGCCAGGGATGTCCCTTGGCGACGTCGCAATACCAGCTCATATTATTGCCTGCATTTTAATCGAATATTCCCCATGCCTGATATCATATCGATTGCCTGTGGAAAGTTCCGTGGATAAGCGGTGGACTAGCGCTTCCCCGGCCGACTCGTCTAAACTCGGTTCAGTTTAGCCCGGACCGGAGAATATGAACATGGCGGACAATATGGGGAATGGCGGTTTCTATAACCTGCATGACATGAGCCAGGGCATCGCCCGCGAACTGGCGAAGGGCATCACCACGCGCATCTTCCCCGGCGAGCAGGCCATGCTGTCCGTGGTGCGGCTGGAGCCCAACACGCAGGGCAAGATCCACAGCCACCCGCAGGAACAATGGGGCGTGATGCTGGAGGGGGCGGCAACACGTATCCAGGGCGGCAAGGAATTCGAGGTCAAGGCCGGCGATTTCTGGTGCACGCCGGGCAACGCGCCGCACGGCATCCGCACCGGGCCGGAGGGCGCGGTAATCCTGGATGTCTTTGCCCCGCCCCGCGACGAGTATCGCGTGGCGGGCAAGGGATTCGGTGACGGCCAAGGTCGGTGACATCGACACAACATCACGCTTGAAAGAGCGGCGCGACCTCGTCCTTCGAGACGGTTGCTTCGCAACCTCCTCAGGACGAGGCTCCATCGCTTGTGCCCTCATCCTGAGGAGCCCCCGTAGGGGCGTCTCGAAGGACGAGGCCGCTCGGTGCTGGTCAACCGAGATCGAATT
>DAOVHN010000573.1 GCA_030671915.1 Pseudomonadota bacterium | reverse complement strand
GAACAAGGCCGACCTGCTGGATGCGGACGCGCTGGCGAAGGCCGAGGCGGAATTGGCGCCCAACGTCCGCGCCGGCGTGCACCTGGTGCATAGCGCCCACGCGCGCGTCGATGTGGCGGTGCTGCTGGGCATCGAAGCGGCGGCCGAGGACGACCTCGATGCCCGCCCTTCGCATCATGACGACGTCGATGGCGCGCACGACCATGACGATTTCGAAAGCTTCACCGTGGCGCTGGGGGCGGTGATGGACGCCGACGCGCTTGAAGCGCGGCTGATCGAGGTCGTGAAGGCCCATGACGTGCTGCGCATCAAGGGCTTCCTCGACCGCCCGGGCCGCGACCGGCGCGAGGTCGTCCAGGGCGTCGGCCCACGCTTTCAGCGCTATTTCGACCGCGACTGGCGAGACGGCGAGCCGCGGCGTAGCGAACTGGTGGTGATCGGCCTGTCGGGTTTGGATCGCGCGGCCATCGAGTCGGCCATCCGCAACGCGCTGGCCCCGGCCCAGGCTGCGGAGTAGGACGCTCCCGGTTTCAGAAATAGGTTGCCTCGCGGGCAGCTTTAACCTTTCGTGACGCAATGCATCTTCTCGCCGCACAGCCGGGAACTATCGAGGACGGGTCGGAAGCCGTTGATCTCGGCCAGACACCGGGCGATATCGTCTTCCTGACCGCTGCCGACACCGAAATCGCCTGCCTGGCGCAGGCGCAGGAACGGCGGTTGGCGGGGGATTCCGACGTGCCCAGCCTGCGGCTCGCCAGTCTGCTGCATCTCGGCCATAACCTCTCCGTCGATCTCTATGTTGAAGAAATCGCCTCAAAGGCGAAGCTCGTGGTCGCCCGGCTGTTGGGCGGGCGGGCCTACTGGCCCTACGGGGTCGAGCAGCTTACCGAGGCCTGCCGCAAGCACGGCATCGCGCTGGCCCTTCTGCCCGGCGACGACCAGCCGGACGCCGAACTGGCCGGCATGTCGAACTTGCCGGCCGAGTCGCTGCATCGGCTATGGCAATATTGCGTCCATGGCGGCGTCGAGAACGCGACGGAACTGCTGCGCTTTGCGGCGACCCTGATCGGGCGCGAGGCCGAATGGGCCGAACCCGCGCCGCTGTTGCGCGCCGGGATCTACTGGCCGGGCCTGGCGCGGCCCTCGCTTGAGGATTTGCCGTGGTGGGCGGAGTCTGGCGTGGGCGTTCCGCCAGTCTCGCGCCCCCTCCCCAACCCCTCCCTCGCCCAGGCGGGAGAGGGGCTAAACACTTCGGCCGCGGCGACGAAAAGCCCCTCGCCCTTGAAAGGGGGAGGGGTTGGGGAGGGGGATGACGCTCCGCGGCCAAGACCAGTTGCCGCCGTTACCTTCTACCGGGCACTTGTGCAGGCCGGAAATCTGAAAGCCGTCGATGCGCTGATCGAGGCGCTTGAGGCCCACGGCGTGGATGCGCTGCCCGTCTATGCCGCCAGCCTGAAGGACCCGATCTGCGACGCGACGACCCGCGAGCTCTTCGCCCAGGCGAAGCCCGACGTCATCCTGAACGCCACCGGCTTCGCCCTGTCACAGCCGGGCGCGGCGCGTACGCAAACGCCCTTCGACGACGCCGACTGCCCGGTGCTGCAGGTGGTGTTCTCCGGCGGTAACGAAGAGGCCTGGCGAGAGGGCACGCGCGGCCTGTCGGCCCGCGACATCGCCATGAACGTGGCCCTGCCGGAGGTGGACGGGCGCGTTCTGGCCCGCGCGGTTTCCTTCAAGGGCCGCGCCCGGCGCGACGACGCCACCGAGGCCGATGTGGTGGAGTATATTCCGGTCGCCGACCGTGCCGATTTCACCGCCGCGCTGGCGGCCAACTGGGCCCGGCTGCGGCGCACCTCGGCGGGCGAGCGGCGCGTCGCGCTGGTGCTGGCCAACTACCCGAACCGCGACGGGCGCATGGGCAACGGCGTCGGGCTGGATACGCCGGCCGCTACCGTAACAGTATTACGGGCGATGGCCGCCGCCGGTTACCGCGTCGAGGACATTCCGGCCGGCGGCGGCGCGCTGGTGGCGCGACTGGCGGCCGGGCCGACCAACGCCGCCGTGCAAGGCCGCGAGGTGCGCGAAACCCTGCCCTTCAACGAATATCAGCTATTCTTTTCCGCGCTGCCCCGGGCCGTGCGCGAGGCGGTGACCGAACGCTGGGGCGCGCCGGAGGGCGATCCCTTCTACCTGGCCGGCGAGGCCGACTGCGGCGCCTTCGCTATTCCCGCCTTCCGCTGCGGCAATACCGCCGTCTGCCTGCAGCCGGCACGCGGCTATAATATCGACCCGGTGGCGTCGTACCATGATCCGGCGCTGGTTCCGCCGCATAACTACCTGGCTTTCCATGCCTGGCTGCGCCACGAATATCGCGCCGAT
>DAOVHN010000606.1 GCA_030671915.1 Pseudomonadota bacterium | reverse complement strand
GTTCCCGATGGTGCTGGGCCTGTCGATGGTGCCCGAGACGCTGAAGGAGGCCGCCTTCGACCTCGGCGCCACCCGCATGGCCGTGTTCCGTGAAATCGAACTTCCCCTGGCCTCGCCCGGCCTGATGATCGGCGGGCTGCTGACCTTCGTGCTGGCCCTGGGATCGCTTGCGGAGTCCAAGATCCTCGGCGGGCAGAGGGTGGTCATGATCGCCGACGATATCGAGTCCGCCTTCACCTTCGCCCAGAACTGGCCGCGGGGCGCGGCGCTCTCGGTTCTGGTCATGGTGATTTCCGGCGGGCTGGTGCTGCTGCTGCTGCGGCGGCTCGACCTCGACCGGATCATGGGGCGGCGCTGACGATGGGACGCAAGGACCGCAACGTCACGGGCATGCTGATCGGGATCTGGACCACCTGCATCCTTGTTTTCCTGTACATTCCGATCGTCTCGGTCGTGCTGGCCTCGTTCTCGCGCAAGCGCTATTTCAGTTTTCCGGTCCAGCAATGGGACACAAAATGGTACGAGAAGGCGATGGACTCGCTATCCGTGCGCGCGGTTTTCGAAACCTCGGTGTCGGTGGCCTTGCTGGTGACTCTGTTTTCGGTTTTTCTGGCGTTCTTCGGCGCCTTGGCCTTTGCGCGCTATGACTGGAAGGGCCGCAAGGTCTTCCAGCGCATTCTGCTGCTGCCAATTTTCTTCCCCCAGGCCGTGCTCGGCCTGGCGCTGCTGCTGTGGTTTTCGACGGTCGGCATTATTCCCACCTGGAAGACCGCGGTCTTCGCCCATATGGTCTGGATCGTGCCCATCGTGACGCTGGTCATGTCGATCCAGGTTTACAGTTTCGATCCCGCGCTGGAGGAAGCCGCCTTCGATCTTGGCGCCTCGCGCTGGAAGGTGATGCGCGAAGTGACTCTGCCCATCCTCTGGCCGGGCATTTTCTCGGGCGGGTTGTTCGCCTTCCTTCTGTCCTGGGGCAATTTCCCGCTTTCGCTGTTTTCCACCGGCGCCGACCAGACCATTCCGGAATATCTTTACGCCAAGATGGTCTCCGGCTACACGCCGATCGTACCGACTTTGGGTGCGCTGACGGTTGGCGGCGCGGCCTTGCTGATGGGCGTCGGCTTCGGCCTGTTGTGGGCCATTCGCGCGCGCCAGCGCATTCTGGACCGTAAGGAAATCGCTGACTTATAACTGCTTTGTAATTCAATGGACTGACTGCTAAAGCTAAGGAGAAATGGCATGCTGACAGCAATCACGGGACGCTCCGTAATCGTCACCGGCGCCAGCAAGGGTATCGGCAAGGGCATTGCCCGGGTGTTCGGGCGGGCCGGGGCCAGGGTACTCGTGGTGGCGCGCAACGAGGCCGAGGCCCAGGCTTCCGCCGACGAAATCAACGCCGCCGGCGGCACGGCATCGGGTTTCTCGGCCGACGTCCGCGATCTGGCGTCGATGGAGGCGATGGCCCAGGCCGCGGTCGATCGTCATGGCGGGCTGGACGTGCTGTGCGCCAACGCCGGCATTTTCCCGCAATCGAAGATCGCCGACATGGACGGCGACGAATGGGACCTCGTGCTCGGCACCAACCTGAAGGGCACCTTCAATTCGGTAAAGGCCTGCATCGCGCATCTAGCGAAAAGCGACGGGGGCCGGATCATCCTGACCTCGTCGATCACCGGGCCGATCACCGGTTTTCCCGGCTGGACCCATTACGGCGCCAGCAAGGCTGGCCAGCTTGGCTTCATGCGAACCGCCTGTATCGAGCTCGCCAAATACGGCATTACCGTCAACGCCGTCATGCCCGGCAACATCAAGACCGAGGGTCTGGACGGGTTAGGCGAGGAATATCTGGCTACCATGGCCGCCTCGATCCCGCTGGGCAAGATCGGCGATGTCGAGGATATCGGCAACGCGGCGCTGTTCTTCGCGTCGAAGGAAGCCAACTACATCACCGGCCAGACCATTGTCGTCGACGGTGGGCAGACCTTGCCGGAATCGCTGGAGGCGTTGGCAGAGGTTTGATTTGGAGGCCACGCGACCTCGCCCTTCGAGACGGGCCTTCGGCCCTCCTCAGAGTCTGGCCCGAAATATGTTGCTGTTTTCATTGGCGTCTGCCGAGTCGAATGCAAGGCGCGGTCCGCGGGGCGATGCTTACGCATCGGCCAAGGGCCGCAACGCCGCAGTCGGC
>DAOVHN010000040.1 GCA_030671915.1 Pseudomonadota bacterium | reverse complement strand
TGTCGGTCATCAGAGCGTTGGCCTTGATGTCCGCATCGTCCCACAGGCTGGCCGAGGGATAGGGCAAATCGTCCGACGACGGATGGATCGAGCAATATTCGGTGCAGACCACACCCCAGCCGCCTTCGGCCTTCATGGCGCGCAACGCCGCCAGCATACGCGGGCGCAGCCAGCCGTCACCGGTACAGTGGGGAACCTGGTAAAACCGGTTTTTCGCCGTGACCGGGCCGATCTTTACCGGCTCGAACAGGATATCGTAGCGGGGATCGCGGGGCATGGGCCTTCCTTATGTTGCGGCCTTCAGTCAGTCTCTTCCAAACGAATATGTTCACGCCGGAACGGCAGATCGCGATCGATGTCCGCGTCAAGTTCGCGGGCGGCCCGGTGGCCGTCATATACGGCCGCCGCGATCGTCGAGGGGACGTCGCAGTCGCCGATGGCCTGGACCGACAGAATACCAGCCGCCGCCTGTTTCTCCTGGTCGCCGATCAGCGCCAGCCGGAGTTCATCGTTCGGCCGGCGCGAGGTGACCATGACGACCGAGGCCGCCGGCACGGTCTGGCGGCGTTCGGTATAAATGCAGGAAAGCTCTGCCTCGCCACTTCCCACCTTCGCCAGGTTGTGCAGCGGTACGACCGAGATACCCAGCTCAAGAATGCGGGTCTGGATGCGGGCCTGTTCCAGGGTATGAGTGGTCCAGGACGAAACCACCGATTCGGTTGTCGCCAGGGTGACTTCCAACCCGTCGCCGCGCAGTTTTTCGGCGATCACGCCGCCCATGTAGAAATTGTCGTCGTCGAAAACCAGGACCGGACCGGCAATATCGGCGCCGGCGAAAACATCCTCCGGCGTATAGACCGACGGCCCGTCCGAGCCCTGGACCGGTGCTGTGTTGCTGACGCCTACGCCGTCGCGGCGCCATGTCGCACCGGTCGCTAGGATCACATGCTCGAAGCCGAATTCCAGTACCTCCGCCGCGTTCAGTTTACTGTCGAGATAGACCTCGACATTGGCCATCTCGCGGATGCGCCCGACCCGCCAGTCGCGCACCCGCGCCCAGGCGTTGAGACCCGGCAGACCGGATTCCCGGGTGACACGGCCGCCGAGTTCCTTGCCGGCCTCGGCGAGGGTGACCGCATAGCCGCGCTGGCCGAGCGCCCGCGCCGCCTCCAGCCCGGACGGGCCGGCGCCGACAACCAGAACCCTGCTGTCCGACCCCTGGGCCGCGATCTTTTCCGGATGCCAGCCGCGCCGCCACTCCTCGCCCACGGTCGGGTTCTGGGTACAGCGCATCGGCGTGAAGGTGAGCTGCCCCGAGACGCAGATATTGCAGCCAATGCATTCGCGGATCTCATCGATCCGGCCTTCTTCGATCTTTCGGGGCAGGAACGGATCGGCGATCGACGGGCGCGCCGCGCCGATCATGTCGAGCACCCCGCGTTTGATCTGGCTGACCATGGTATCGGGCGAGGTGAACCAGCCGACGCTGACAACCGGCTTGCTGGTCAGCGATTTTACGAAGCCGACATATTGCTCCTGGCGTCCTTCCTCGCCGAAGCGCGACGTCACCGAATCGTTCTCCCAGTTACTCACATTGACGTCCCACAGGTCGGGAAGTTCCGCCAGACGTTCGACGATCTCGCGCCCCTCCCCGTCCGCGGCGATGCCATCGGGGCCCAGCAGCTCGTCCACGGCCACGCGCACGGCAACGGCGCAGCGATCGCCGACCGCGTCCTTGGTCTCCTCCAGCACTTCGCGGAACAGCCTGATCCGGTTTTCCAGTGAACCGCCATATTCGTCCGTGCGCTGGTTGCGGCGGCTTTGAAGGAAATGCATCAGCAGCGTCGAATCATGCGCGGCGTAGACATAGACAATATCCGCGTCGGCCTCTTTCGCCCGCAGCGCGGCGTTGCGGTGCCAGCGGCGGAATTCCTTTATGTCCGCCTTGTCCATGCCGCGAGTCTGGGTCGGCACGCTGGCAACCCCCGCCTGATGGGTCGGCCCCAGCGGCTTGAGCCGAGTATACAGATTCTGCGCGCCGACACCGTTATGGGCCAACTGGACGCCGGCCAGCGCCCCCTCGTCATGCAGCGCGTCGACCATCAGCGCCAGATACTTGATATCCTGACGGTCCCACAGCCGTGCCTGCGGTTCGGGCGTGTAGTCTGACGACGGATGGATCATGCATTCCTCGGTGCAGACTACCGCCCAGCCGCCCTCGCCCTTCATCGCGCGCATCCCGGCGTGGGTCTGCGGCAAGTTGAATCCCATGCCGTTGCAGTGGGGCACCTGATAGAAGCGGTTTTTGGCGGTGACCGGGCCGATTTTCATCGGCTCGAACAGGATATCGTAGCGCGGATCGCGGCTCATGATATGATACTTTCGAAGTTCGCCGGGATGGCGGCATTCAGGCTCTCAGCAGCCGCGCCCCGGCGGGCTCCCAGGTCAGCCACACCTCGCCGCCCTCGCTCCAGCCCTTGTGGTCCATCGGGCTGCTGTTCTGGCTGGCCACCGAGATCGGTTCGTCCATGCCATCGACGGTTACGAAGAAATGATTGCGTTCGCCCAGATAGGAGGCCGCGGTCAGTTTTCCCTTGATCGCATTCGCGCCGGCCGATGGCGGCGCTTCGCCAAGTGTCAGCTTTTCGGGCCTGATCCCGACGGTAACGGCCTCGCCCTTTACCGGCGCGCCCTCTTCCGGTGGGGCCATGCTCATTTTACCCAACGGTCCCGCATCGACGATGATTTTTCCACCCTCCGCGCCAACAACGGAGGCATCGAAGAAGTTCATCGAACCGATGAAGGCGGCTACCTCGCGGCTGGCCGGCGCCTCATAGAGGCGTGCCGGCGTATCCACCTGGCGCACCTCGCCTTCGAACATGACGGCGATGCGGTCGGCCATGGACAGGGCCTCTTCCTGGTCATGGGTAACGAAGATGAAGGTGATGCCTACCTTCTGCTGCAGGGCGCGCAGTTCCACCCGCATCTGTTCACGCAGGTTCTTGTCCAGCGCGCTCAGGGGTTCGTCCAGCAGCAGCACCTTGGGATGCTTGATCAGCGCGCGAGCCAGCGCGACACGCTGGCGCTGGCCGCCGGAAATTTCGTGCGATCCACGGTCGCCGAGCCCTTCCAGTTTGACCGTTGCCACCGCCTCGTCGACCCGTTGGCTAATCTCCGCTTTCGACAGGCCGTCCTTGCGCAGGCCGTAGGCGATGTTCTGGCGGACATTCATGTGCGGGAAGATCGCATAGTTCTGGAACACCATATTCACGGGCCGCTGGTTCGCCGGTTCGATGGTCAGATCGGCGCCATCGATATGGACACTACCGCTATTGGATGCCTCGAACCCGCCGAGAATGCGCAGGAGCGTGGTCTTGCCGCATCCAGAAGGCCCCAGCAGCGCGAAGAACTCGCCCTGGGCGATGTCCAGCGACACCCCGTCGACGGCGCGCACCGTGCCGAAATGCTTCGACACGTCGCGGAGGGAGACGAAATCCGAACGTTTTTCCATTGTAAGCCTACTAATCCTCGGATTTAGGGGTCAGCTTGACCCCCTTGCGGCGCACCCATTCGGCGAATGCGACGGTGATTACGGTGAACAGCAGGATGCAGGCGCCCAGCGCAAGCACCACCGGCAGTCTCTTGGGAAAACGAAGCTGGCTCCAAATGTAGATCGGCAGGGTCGCGTCCGTCCCGGAAAGGAAAAAGGCCAGGATGAACTCATCGAAAGATTCGATGAATGTCAGCAGCAGGCTGGCGACAATGCCCGGCAACGCCAGCGGGAAGGTGACCCGCCAGAATGTGGTCCAGCCGGTCTCGCCAAGATCGCGCGAGGCTTCCTCGAGGTTGGAGTCGAACCCTTCCAGGCGCGAGATCATGACAAAAGTGGCGAACGGCGTGGCGATCAGCACGTGGGCTGCGCCGATGGTGAACAGCGACAGCGGGATCCCGAGCCGGTTCGCCATGATCAGCAGCGCGATGCCGAGAATAATACCCGGCACCACCAGCGGCAGCGCCAGCAGGCCAAGCGTCGGCTTGCGCCCGACGAACCGGTAGCGGGTAAAGGCGCGCGCGGCGAGAACGCCAAGAATTGTGCTGATAATCGAAACCGAGGCCGCGACCCTGATGCTGTTGAACAGCGCCGCCTGCAGGGATTCGGTTTCGATCATGGCTTCGTACCATTTGACGGTGAAGCCCTTCAGCGGAAAAGCGATGTAGATGCCGTCGTTGAACGAGAACAGCGGCAAGAACAGCACCGGCACATAGAGAAAAACCATGTACAGAACGGCGTAGGTCGTCAGCCCGCCGCCGCGCATCCAGGAAGGGAGCTGAAATTTCATACCGCCCGCTCCCGCGCTTGCTTGGTCAGGAACCAGACGCCCAGGCTGGTCACGGTGATCGCCAGGGCCGAGACGATCGCCAGAGCCGACCCCAGTGGCCAGTCGTTGGCCCTGAAGAACATGGCATGCATCAGGCTACCGACCATCATGCCGTCCGGGCCCCCCACCAGTTGCGGGGTGATGTAATCGCCGACCGTGGGGATGAAAACCAGCATCGCGGCGGCCACCACGCCCGGGATCGACAGCGGCAGGGTCACGCGCAGAAAACGCTGCAGCGGGCTGTCCCCCAAATCCGTCGCAGCCTCCAGCAGGGAGCGATCCATCTTTTCCAGCGAAACGAAAATCGGCAGGATAGCGATCGGCGCCCAGGCATGGGCCAGGGTGATGACGACAGCCGTGGGATTGTGGAGCAGGAACGTCAGCGGCTGGTCGATAACGCCAAGCCATTTCAGGCCGGAATTGATGATGCCGTTGTAACCGAGAATGATCTTCCACGCGAAGACGCGCAGTAAATAGCTGGTGACGAACGGAATTGTGATCAGGATCAGCCAGACGATCTTGTGGCGCTTTATCTTGAAGGCGATAAAATAAGCGATTGGATAGGCCAGCAGAACCGTCGCCAGGGTAACCGTCAGGGAAATCAACACCGATTTCCCGATCAGCAGCATGTAAGACGGCTTGTTGAATATCTTGAGGTAGTTGGCCAGGGTCAGCGTATGGTCGATTTCGACACCGCTCTGTGTCCACAAACTGTAAACCGCTAGAATGCCGACCGGCAGGCACATGGCCCCCAGCAGCACCAGCAATGTCGGCGACAACAGAATGTAGCCACGCAAACCCGCATTACGAAAAATCGCCCCTTTCACCACCGTGCGGAGTCGGCCGATCGTACCGGCCGGCGGAGCTGTCTGCGCCTCACTCGTCATAAATTAATCCGTCTGGCGTGAAAAAAGCCGGCGGACCGGACGCCCTGCAAACAGGCATCCGGTCCGCCGTTACCATGTTCGGCTGCCTTACAGGCCAGCCTTGACCTCTTCGAACATTTTAAGAACCGCGTCGCGGTTCTTGAACTCGTTGCTGAAGACCCCCGCTTTCAGGAACGCCTCGACGTCGCGCGACAGCCCGGCCGTCTCGATGGCCTCGTCGCCGGCCAGGTCGAAGGACTTGGTGTTGGAATGGCCATATCCGTAATCGACGATCATGAACTTGCCCGCCTCCGGGGACAGCATGGCGTCGATCAGATCGTAGGCCGCATCCGGATTGGGTGCGTCCTTGTGCATTACAAGCCCGCATACCCAGGTCATGATGCCTTCCTTGGGGTTCATGAACTTGACCGGAACACCCTCGCCCTTGAGCAGCACGTTGGAGCTGTTCCAGGTCGATCCCGCGACGATCTCGCCGGACGCCAGTCCCTGTTCGATGGATGACACGTCGTCGGCATAGAAGCGAATCAGCGGCCGCTGTTTTTCAAGCAATGCCCGGACCTTGGCAAGATCTGCGTCGCTCATATTCCAGGGATCGAGGCCGGCGTAGACCGCCGTGTAAGGCACGGTCTCGTTGGCGCCGGAGAAGGTCGCCAGGCGGCCCTTATAGCGCTCGTCCCACATCAGGCCCCATGACTCTTCCTTGATGTCGACCAGATCGGTCCGGTATAGAATCGAGGTATTGCCCCAGTCGAACGGCACGAAAAACTGCTTGCCTTCGTGCTGCGTGCCCGGAATGACTTTCAAGGATCCGACAAGGTCGCCCCAATTCGACAGCCGCGACGTATCGATCGGCTGCAGGACACCGGCCTCGCGCCACAGATTCACGTTGTAGGAGCAGGGATGCGCGACGTCCGGCGTGTAGCCCGCGATCATTTTCTGAAGCGCCTCGCCCTCGTCGGCGAAGATCGAAACCTCCGGGCTGCCGCCATGCTTCTTGATATAGTCGCCATGCAGTTCCGGTACTTCATAGCCTTCCCAGGTGAAATATGTCGCTTGGCCCGCGGCGTTTGCACGGCCATGGAAGTAGGGCGTCATGGTGACGCCGATCCCCAGCGCCGACAGGCCCTTCAGCATATTGCGGCGGCTCAGAGTGCCGGCCGCCAAGCGATCCATAAGTTCGTTCTTTTCCATCTTTTCCTCGCTGTCTAGGTTGTTATGGAGCGGCAACCCGCCCCTGTTGTGGTAATCCCTCCAGAGCCACCGTATGGCCTGATCTACCGTATATAAAATCCATCACCCCGTCTTGCGGCTTTCCTCCGGCGTGGCCGGCGCCACCAACGGGCCGAAATCGGCCGGGAAGTACCCGGCGAAATAGGCGCGGCAGGCCGCCTTGGCCTTTTCGCGCTCTACAAAATGAGGCGTGACACCAAGATTAACCCAGAACCCGTCGATAAGGGCGACGAAACCGACCGAAATCGCCTCAAGGTCCAGCCCCTCGTAGCCGCCGCGAGCGACCAGCTTCTCACAAAGTTCATGAACCTGCCTTGAATAATCGTCGGCCAGCTTGCGATAGAGGTCGCGGTATTTCGGACGGCTGCGTGATTCGGCCCAGAAGGCCAGCCACACGGCAATCTTGGTTGGCGTGCAGACCCGCGGCCCCAGATCGGTCTCGATCATGGCGATCAACCCGTCCACCGGGTCGTCGCCGGCCGCGGCCAGCGCCTCGCCAATCAGCGTCTCGTACTCTTCGGCCAGGTGAACGAAGGTCTCGTAGAGCAGCGCTTCCTTGGTCTTGAAATAGAAATTGACGATGCCCTGGGACAGGCCCGCGGTCTTCGCGACATGGGCCATGGTGGTGCGGGCATAGCCATACCGGGCGATGGTCTTCATCGTTGCCTCGATCAGCTGTTCGCGGCGAAGATGTTTCACATTCACCCTCGAGGTCGATGCGCGTGCATTGCCCTTGCTCATGACGGGCACGATAAGTGCAAACGGTAGAAACTGCAAGAACCCAATGCACTAGAAATCAAAATTGATTGAATCTTCATTCAATAGACTGGACGGGATGCCATTGGCACGGCTAGACTGCCCATGTGAATCGTTGCCGGCCGGTGCCGGAGAACAGGGAAACATACATGAAAAGCCATGACGTTATCGTCATCGGGGCCGGGCATAACGGCCTTACGGCGGCGGCCTATCTGGCCCGTGCCGGGCTCGACGTGCTGGTGCTGGAACGCAATACCTATCTCGGCGGGGCGGCGGTCAGCCGGGAGATCTACCCCGGCTTCACCTACTCCAATTGCTCTTATGTCAGCAGTTTGATGCGGCCCGAGATCATGCGCGATCTGGAGCTGCCGAAATACGGCTTGCAGGTCGTGCCCTACAATGGCGGGCTGACCATGGCCCGCGATGGTGGTTACCTGGCCAGCTACAAGGACCACGACATGAATCGGCGCGAGATCGCGCGCCATTCGGCCCGGGACGCCGAGGCCTACGACCGCTATTCGGCCGAAATTACGCGCCAGTGCCGCTTCATCAAGCCGATGCTGGCCAAGACGCCGCCCGACCCCGCCTCCCTGCGGCCACGCGATCTGCGCGGGCTCTATGATTTGGGCCGGGACTTCTGGGGTCTCGGCGAGGAAGGCATGGCCGACACGATCCGGTTCTGGACAATGAGTTGCGTCGATTTCCTCGAGCAATATTTCGAGAACGAACTCGTCAAGGCCCACTATGCGGGAAGCTCGATCATCGGCACCGGCCTGGGCCCCCGCTCGCCCGGCTCGGCCTATGTCCTGCTGCATCATTACATGGGCGAGGTGGACGGCAATATCGGCGCCTGGGGTTTCGCGCGTGGCGGCATGGGGGCGATCAGCCGCTCCCTTGCGGCGGCCTTCCAGTCTTACGGCGGCAATATCCGCGCGGATGCGGATGTATCGCGAGTCATCGTCAAAGGCGGCAACGCGATCGGCGTGGCGCTGGCGAACGGCGAGGAAATCCATGCCCGCGCCGTTGTGTCCAACATGGACGTCAAGCGCACCTTCCTGGAAACCTTCGACGAGTCCGACCTGCCGCCTGATTTTCTGAAGGCGGTGCGGAACTTCAAGATCCGCGGCTCGTCGGGCAAGCTGAACATTGCGCTCGACGGCATGCCCAGCTTCAACGGCGTGCCGGCGGACTGCCCCGCCCTGCAGGGCGATATGCATGTCACCGACACCATCGAGTGGTTCGAGCGCGCCTATGACGACTGGAAGAACGGCATGTGGTCGCGCCGGCCCTATGTGGACATGATGATCCCGACCCTGACCGACCCGACCATGGCCCCGCCGGGCAAGCATTACATGTCGATCTTCGTACAATATGTGCCGCCGCATCTGGCGGACGGCCCATGGACACCCGAAAAGCGCGACGCCTTCGGCCAGACGGTAATCGACATGCTGTCGGAATACAGCCCGAACCTGAAGGACCTGATCCTGCATATGGAAGTACGCACGCCGCACGAGATCGAACAGGAGGTAGGCCTGACCGAGGGCAATATCTTCCAGGGCGAACTGACCATGGACCAGATCATGTTCAACCGCCCCATTCCCGGCTATGCGCAGTATCGCGGGCCGGTGGCGAACATGTATATGTGCGGCTCCAGCACCCACCCGGGCGGCGGCGTGATGGGCGCGCCGGGCGCCAACGCGGCGCGCGAGATTCTGCACGACATGCACCGGGCCGGAGAACGCCGATGAGCACAGCTTACGACATCCTCGTGGTCGGCGGCGGCCATAACGGTCTGGCCTGCGCCGCGTATCTTGCCAAGGCCGGGCGACGCGTGCTGGTCGTCGAGGCCTCGGACAGGCTGGGCGGCGCGGCGGCCAACCGCGAGCTGGCGCCAGGAGTCACCGGCCCGGGCTGCGCCCATATCCTGCATCAACTGCACCCCGCGATGCGCAAGCAACTCAAACTGAAGAAACACGGCCTCAAGCTGGCGGCGCGGCAGCTTCCCACGGTCTCTCTGGGAGCGGACAGCCAGCACCTTGTCCTGACGGCCAAGCGGATCGACGGTTTGAGCGTGGCCGGCGATCAGGAAGCCTGGCCGGCATTGCATCGCCGGCTCACACGCATGGCCCGCGCGCTGCATCCGTCCCTGTCGCAGACGGCGCCAAGGCTGGGAGGCGGCGATTGGCGGGACCGGTTGGCGTTCGCAAAACTAGGCTTGAGACTTAGATTACTAGGCAAGACCGATATGCGCGAGTTCCTGCGCATCGTGAATATGAATGTTTTCGACCTGCTAAACGACGAACTGTCCGACGAGCGCCTGAAGGGCGCGCTGGCCCTCGATGCGGTGCTGGGCAGCAATTTCGGCCCGCGCTCCCCGGGCAGCGTGCTGACCTGGCTCTACCGGCTCGCCGGCGATATTGGTAATGCCGACGGACTGGCGATCCCGCAAGGCGGTATTGGGGCGGTCGCCGAGGCGCTGGCCAATGCCGCGCAATCCTTCGGCGCCGAGATCAGGACGGGCACGCCGGTCCGGCGCATTATCGTCGAGGACGATCGGGCATGCGGGGTCGAGCTGGAAAGCGGTGAGACGGTCCGGGCCGGGCTGGTGGTTTCGAACGCCGATCCGAAGCGCACCTTCCTGTCGCTGGTCGGCGCGGGGCATC
>DAOVHN010000471.1 GCA_030671915.1 Pseudomonadota bacterium | reverse complement strand
TATGTAAGGGGCGTCGGCCTGGGGCGAACTGATTTTTGTACTGCGGGGGCCGGTGGCGACACCAGGTCCTTTTTGTCACGAGCCGAACTGTCGGCGCCTGCTTAACTGTGCTTCAGACACCGCGCGACCTTGTCCTTCGAGACGGTTGCTTCGCAACCTCCTCAGGATGAGGCTTCAACGTTTGTGCCCTCATCCTGAGGAGCCCCGCAGGGGCGTCTCGAAGGACGAGGTCGCTCGGCGCAAACCTAGTCCCGCTTCTTCATCGCCTCGGCGAAGGCCGCGGCCAGGGCGCCGCCGCCGGCATCGGGTTTTCGTTCTGGCTTTCCACCGCCTTTCGGGCCCTGCGGCTGGCGCGGGCCCTTGCCCCTCAGTCCGCCCTTGCCCGGTTCGTCCTTTGGGCGGCGGTCGTCGCGCTTGGGTTTCGGCCTGGCCGCACCGTCGTCCATTCGCATCGACAGCGCGATGCGTTTGCGGGCCAGGTCGACCTCCAGCACCTTGACCTTCACGATATCGCCAGGGCGCACCACCTCGCGCGGGTCCTTGACGAACTTGTCGGCCAGCACCGAGACATGGACCAGCCCGTCCTGATGCACGCCGATATCCACGAAGGCGCCGAAATCGACCACGTTGGTCACCGCGCCCTCCAGCACCATGCCGGGCTTCAGGTCCGATATCTTCTCCACGCCCTCCATGAAGACGGCGGCCTTGAACTCGGGCCGAGGGTCGCGGCCGGGCTTTTCCAGCTCGGCCAGGATGTCGCGCACCGTCGGCTCGCCGAAGGTCTCGTCGGTGAAATCGGCGGGCTTGAGGCTGCGCAGGACCTCCGCATTGCCGATTAGCGCATCGATGGCCAGGTCCGTCGCCGCCATGATCCGGCGCGCCACCGGATAGGCCTCCGGATGCACCGCCGAGCGGTCCAGCGGGTCGTCGCCATCCATGACGCGCAGGAAACCGGCGCATTGCTCGAACGCCTTCGGGCCGAGGCCGGAAACCTCTTGCAGGCCGGCGCGGCCACGGAAGGCGCCATGCGTGTCGCGATGGGCGACGATGCCGCGCGACAGCGTCTCGCCGATGCCGGACACGCGCGCCAGCAGCGGGGCGGACGCCGTGTTGACGTCCACGCCGACGGCGTTCACGCAATCCTCGACCACTGCGTCCAGGGTGCGGCCGAGCCTGGCTTCGTTCACGTCATGCTGATACTGGCCGACGCCGATGGATTTCGGGTCGATTTTGACAAGCTCCGCCAACGGGTCCTGCAACCGCCGCCCGATCGAGGCGGCGCCGCGCAGCGACACGTCCACGTCGGGCAATTCCTGAGAGGCGAAGGCGGAGGCCGAATAGACCGACGCCCCGGCCTCGGACACCATGATCCTGGTCAGCTTGGCCGCCGGGTGTTTCGCGATCAACTCGCCGGCCAGTTTCTCGGTCTCGCGCGAGGCGGTGCCGTTGCCGATGGCGATCAGCTCGCAGGCATGTTTGGCGCAGAGAGCGGCGAGAATATGGATCGACTCGTCCCACTTCTTTTGCGGCTCATGCGGATAGATCGTCGCGGTCTCAAGCAGCTTGCCCTGGGCGTCCATGACCGCCACCTTGACGCCGGTGCGAAAGCCGGGGTCCAGCGCCAGGGTGGCGCGCTGGCCGGCCGGGGCGGCCAGCAGCAGGTCGCGCATGTTCTCGGCGAACACGCGGATCGCGCTCTCCTCGGCGGCCTCCCACAGGCGGCGCAGCAGCTCTACCTCGACATGCAGCGAGATCTTCACCCGCCAGGCCCAGCGGGCGCAGGCCAGCAGCCACTTGTCGGCGGCGCGCCCCTGGTCGCCCAGCCCGAAATGGCGCGCGACCATCGCCTCGCAAGGGTGAACGGCGCCCGGCGTCTCGTCGAGGTTTGGCACGGCGATGGTAACGCTCAGCACCTCTTCCTTGCGCCCGCGGAAGACCGCCAGCGATCGGTGCGGCGGGATTTTCTTCAGCGCCTCGGAATGATCGAAATAGTCGGAGAACTTGGCGCCGTCCCTCTGCTTGCCCTCGACGACCCTGGCCGTCAGATGGGCGTTGTCCCACAAATAGTCGCGGATCGAACCGACAAGGTCCGCATCCTCGGCGAAGCGTTCGGCCAGGATGTCGCGCGCGCCGTCCAGCGCGGCCGCGACGTCGGCGACGTCTTTGCTCTCATCCACATAAGGCTCGGCCGCCTGTTCGGGGACCAGAGCGGGGTCGGACAGCAGCGCATCGGCCAGCGGCTCCCGCCCGGCCTCGCGGGCGATCATCGCCTTGGTGCGGCGCTTCTGCTTGTAGGGCAGATAGAGATCTTCCAGCCGCGCCTTCGTATCGGCCTCGCCGATTCGGGCGCTTAGTTCTTCCGAGAGCTTGCCCTGTTCCTCGATGCTTTTCAGGATCGCCGTTCGGCGCTCCTCCATCTCGCGCAGATAGACCAGCCGTTCGTCCAGCAGGCGAAGCTGCACATCGTCCAGCCCGCCCGTCGCCTCCTTGCGATAGCGCGCGACGAAGGGAACCGTCGATCCCCCGTCCAGCAGCGCGACGGTGGCCGCCACCTGTTCGATGCGAACCCCAAGTTCCCCGGCAATCCGCCCCTCGATACCCGTAATGCTCAACGCGACTCCTCCCGGTGCAATAGGGTGAACCGGATAGCCGATGGGCGAGGGCAGGGCAAGGGGGCACGGGTGCGGGATGCGAGGAACGACCCCATGCGCCAGCGTTTTCTGCAGGTTTCAGGAGGGGGTGAATGGCGCTCGTGTGCCTGGTTGCGGAGCTTAAGGTATATCCGTTGATCAGGCAGATAATAATGCAATAATGCGAGTGTGATCCGGAAGAGATGAGCACGCAGTGATGGCGCAAGGAAAGATCGTCGACTGGAAGGCCGGCCGGGGTTTCGGCTTCATCCGGCCGCGCGATGGCAGCGGCGATGTTTTCCT
>DAOVHN010000597.1 GCA_030671915.1 Pseudomonadota bacterium | reverse complement strand
GACTTGCCAATATAGCCCTCTCCCGCCAGGGCGGGGGAGGGTTGGGAGGGGGTGGGACAAACGACAAGCGCGCATGCCGGTCAATCCTTCCCGGCCGTTTCCGGCGGGGCGCCGGCTTCGCCTTCTATCAGGGACTCGCCGGGCTTTACGATGGTGAAGTCCACCGGCTTCAATTCCGGTTTCATTGCGCCGTCGGCGGCCATGGAGACCACCGTAAAGGTCGTTTCCTCCAGCGGGCCGCTGTCGGGGAAATCGTTGCGGTAATGGGCGCCTCTGGAATCTTCGCGGGCCAGGGCGGCCACTGTGATGCTCTTCGAAACCAGCAGCAGGCTTTCCAGGTTCAGCCAGTCATGCCAGGTGATGTTGAACTCGCGGCCCGTATCGGG
Organism: Pseudomonadota bacterium; assembly: GCA_030671915.1. Classification (GTDB taxonomy): domain Bacteria; phylum Pseudomonadota; class Alphaproteobacteria; order UBA8366; family JADFVY01; genus JADFVY01. The sequence goes on along the minus strand of DAOVHN010000597.1, from coordinate 1,832 downwards.
AATGCCCGTAGCCTGCAGTTCCGCCGTCATGTCGTCCAGTTCGGCCAGCGCGTCGTTCATTTCGCCGGCCTCGCGGATAATGCCTACCTTGTCCCACATCAGGTCGTCCAGCCGGTTGCGCAGTCCATACAAGCCTCCTGCCTTGCCGCCGAAGGGGCGCAGCGACGCCGCGACCGCGGCCTCGGCCACGGCCATGTCGGGCTCGCGGAAGGCGCCGCTCTTGCCGCCCACGAATTCCGCCATCACATCGCCTGAAATACCGCCATAGACGGTGGAGTTGGCGACGCCGTTGCCGCCCAGCCGGTTGGCCCCGTGCACGCCGCCCGCGTCCTCGCCGGCCACGAACAGGCCGGGGATGGCGGTGGCGGTATCCGCCTCCATCTCGACGCCACCCATCATGTAATGGGCGGTCGGCACCACCTCGACCCGGCCGCCTGCCAGGTCGAAACCGCAATCGGCGCAGCGCTTGACCATGCCCTTGAATTTCTTGGCGACGAATTCGGGGCCGAGATGCTTCATCTCGATATAGACGCCGCCCAGCGGCGTGGTGCGCCCGGCGCGCATTTCCGCGTAGATCGAGCGGCTGACGACGTCGCGGGTCGCCCGCTCGCCATGTTCGTGATAGTCGAACATGAAGCGGTCGCCGGCGCCGTTGAGCAGATACCCGCCGGCGCCGCGCAGGCCCTCTTCAAGCACCGTGCCGGTCATCCGCGTGTCGGGCCCGGCCAGCAGGCCGGTGGGATGGAACTGCACCATTTCCATGTCGCGGAGCGTCAGGCCGGACCGCAGCGCCATCGCCATGCCGTCGCAGCTCTTGTCACCCGACGGCGTGTGATAGCGGTACATGGTCGGCCCGCCGCCCGCACCCATCAGCACCGCCTTCGCCCGGACCAGAACGAAGTCGCCCGTGCGCATGTCGGTGAACAGCACGCCGGCGATGCCCTCGCCACCCTTCGCGGGAACCAGCGCCAGGGCGCGGTGTTCCTCCATGCGGTGGATTTTCCGCGCCCAGACCTGCTCGGCCAGGCGGTTCATGATCTCGATGCCGGTCAGGTCGCCCTTGTGGACCGTGCGGTCGAAGCTCTGGCCCGCGAAGGCCTTCTGGTGCAGCGTGCCGTCCGGGTTGCGGTCGAAGAAACAGCCGAGTTCGTTTTCCAGCTCGCGGACGCGCTCCACCGCGACATTGACCAGCTTCCAGGCCAGGTCCTGGCGCGGCAGCCATTTGCCGCCGACGATGGTATCCATGAAATGCCGCTCGATTGAATCGCCGGCCGCCAGCGCCACGTTATAACCGCCCTGCACCATGCGGGTGCAACCGGACTTGCCCAGCAGCCCCTTGGCCGCGATCGCGATGTCCAGGTCGGGATTTGCCTTGTGCGCATGCAGCGCCGCGAATAGCCCGGCCCCGCCGGAACCGATAATCAGGATGTCTGTCTGTTCGGTACGGATCGACATCATGTCACACCAACCCCAGCGCCAGCGCCGCGCCGAACAGCAAGGCCGCGCCCAGGCTCGCCGCGATATGCGCCTTGCTCCCTTCCGACCAGGGCAGGAACTCCAGCGCCAGCAGGCGGATGCCCCCGGTCATATGCAAGGCCAGCAACACCACGATCCCCCATTCGCCGATCTTCACCAGCGGCTGGTCCGTCCAGGCAATCGCCGCGTCGAAGGCGGCTCCGTTCAGGGCCATGCCGAGCACGAGGAAATGGACCGGCAGGAACAACACCAGCGCCAGCCCCGACAGGCGATGCAGCAGCAAGGCCCAGTAGCCCGGATGATTGCGGCTGGGCCGGATCATGCCGTGACCGCCCAGACCGCGCGCAGCCCCAGCG
>DAOVHN010000271.1 GCA_030671915.1 Pseudomonadota bacterium | reverse complement strand
GGCCGCCGAAAAGAAGGCCGAGTTTGACCCGCGCGCCTTCCTCAAGCCCGCGATCGCGGAAATGAGCAAGCTCTGCGCCAACCGGTTCGAGGCTTTCGGAACGGCTGGCAACGCATCGAAGATCAAACCCATTCCGCTGGCCGAGATGGCCAAACGCTATCAGTCAGGCGCGCTCGACCCGAAGGTCGCCGGCGCCGCGCAGGCCGCCGAGTAAATGGCAGAAAAGGAGAGATTAGAGCCATGAGTGGAAAGAATTACAGCGCTGGCGTGAAGGACTATCGGGAGACCTATTGGGAACCCGATTATCCGGTCAAGGATACCGACCTTCTGGCCTGCTTCAAGGTCGTGCCGCAGGATGGCGTCGACCCGGAAGAAGCGGCCGCCGCGGTGGCCGCGGAATCCTCCACCGGTACCTGGACCACGGTCTGGACCGACCTGCTGACCGACCTGGAATATTACAAGGGCCGGGCCTACAGGATCGAACCCGTTCCGGGCCAGGAAGGCGCGTATTTCGCCTTCGTCGCCTATCCGCTGGACCTGTTCGAGGAAGGCTCTGTGGTCAACGTTATCACCTCGATCGCCGGCAATGTGTTCGGCTTCAAGGCGGTGCGTTCGCTGCGGCTGGAGGATATCCGCTTCCCCATCGCCTATGTGACGACCTGCGGCGGCCCGCCGCACGGCATCCAGGTCGAGCGCGATATTATGGATAAATACGGCCGGGCCATGCTGGGCTGCACCATCAAGCCGAAACTGGGCCTTTCGGCCAAAAACTACGGCCGGGCGGTCTATGAATGCCTGCGCGGCGGGCTGGATTTCACCAAGGACGACGAGAACGTCAACAGCCAGCCCTTCATGCGCTGGCGCCAGCGCTTCGATTTCGTCGCCGAGGCGGTACACAAGGCGACCGCCGAGACCGGCGAGAAGAAGGGCCATTACCTGAACGTCACCGCGGGCACCGTCGAGGAAATGTACAAGCGCGCCGAATACGCCAAGTCGCTGGACATGCCGATCATCATGCATGACTACCTGACGGCGGGATTTACGGCCAACACGTCGCTCGCCAACTGGTGCCGCGACAACGGCATGCTGTTGCATATCCATCGCGCACTGCATGCGGTGATGGACCGCAACCCCGATCACGGCATTCATTTCCGGGTGCTGGCCAAGATGCTGCGGCTTTCGGGCGGCGACCATCTGCATTCCGGCACCGTGGTCGGCAAGCTGGAGGGCGACCGCGAGGCGACGCTGGGCTGGATCGACCTGATGCGTGAAAAATTCGTGCCCGAAAACAGGGCGCGGGGCATCTTCTTCGACCAGGACTGGGGCCACATGCCGGGCCTGTTCCCGGTGGCGTCCGGCGGCATTCATGTCTGGCACATGCCGGCGCTGGTCGCCATCTTCGGCGACGACGCGGTGTTCCAGTTCGGCGGCGGCACGCTGGGCCATCCTTGGGGCAACGCCGCGGGCGCGGCGGCCAACCGCGTGGCGCTGGAAGCCTGCACCGAGGCCCGCAACGCCGGTCGCGACGTAGAGCGCGAGGGCAAGGAAATCCTGACCGCCGCGGCAAAGCACAGCCCTGAACTGGCGGCCGCCATGGAGACCTGGAAGGAAATCAAGTTCGAGTTCGATACCGTCGATAAGCTGGCGGCGAACTGAATCGGGTATCGAGAGGAAAAACAGAACCATGAGTAAAGTCGCGAATATCCAGGACTACCGGTCCAGCCAGGACGATCCGGGCAGCCGCAAATACGGCACCTTTTCCTATTTGCCGCAAATGGATGCCGGGCGCATGCGCAAGCAGATCGAACATATGATCGCCAAGGGCTGGAACCCGGCCATTGAGCATGTGGAGCCGGCCCATTCGGCGGACAACTACTGGTATATGTGGAAGCTGCCCATGTTCGGCGAGAAGGATATCGAACGCATCCTCGCCGAGGTGGAGGAATGCAGCAAGGCCTGGCCGAACCATCTGGTCCGCCTGATCGGTTACGATAATTATTCCCAGTCCCAGGGCGCATCGATGGTGATCCACCGCCCCGGCGCCTGACGGTAGCCCTAAATAAGTTACGGAACGAAAGGCGGCCTTCGCGGAGGCTGCCTTTCTTTTTGCGCCCGGATTATCCGTGGCCAAAAGCAGCGCTCGCCGCCATCTTTTCCTAAACCCCTTAAATTTTTGTGTAAAAAAACTACGCTGGATTGACCTTCGTCAATTTCTCTCACACGGAACAGGCGTACGAAGTCCCTCGGCTATTCAAATCATCGAGCCTTGGGGATAACAAGCGTGAGCGGAAACATAAGCCGCAAGGCCCTTTTCGGGGGCGGCTGGCATGGCCGGCCCTCCACCGTCAGGCCGCCCTGGACGCCGTCGGAGTCCGATTTCACCGATCGCTGCACCGGCTGCGGCGAATGTGTTCCCGCTTGCCCACAGAAAATCATCGTCAAGGGGCGCGCAGGCTATCCACAGGTCGATTTCTCGCGTGGCGCCTGCGACTTCTGCGGCGCCTGCGCCGATGCCTGCCCCGAATCCCTGTTTGCCGGCCGCGACAGCGAACCCTGGAACGTCAAGGCGCGCGTCGGCGCCGACTGCCTGTCGACCTGTGGCGTGACCTGCCGCGTCTGCGCCGAATGGTGCGACGCGCGGGCGATCCGCTTTCGCCTGGAAGTCGGCGGTCGCGCGAACCCGGAAATCAGCGACGCCGCCTGTACCGGCTGCGGGGAATGCGTCGCGGTCTGTCCCGCCAATGCCATTGCGATGGAGGAAAACGAATGAATATCTGTGGCGTACTGGTCCATGCCCTTCCCGAAAAGGGAGAAGCCGTCGCGGCCGCAATCGCCGGCCTGGACGGGGCCGAATTGCACGACACCGTTCCCGACGGCCGCATGATCGTCACTGTCGAGGATACCGGGGACAATTCCGCGGGCGATACGGTTCTCGCCCTGCACAGGCTTCCGGGCGTGCTGTCGGCCGCCCTTGTCTACCATCATTTCGAGACCGACGAGGCAATCGAATCCAACTCCAGAAATTCCGGGGAGTAGCAGAAATGACACATTCACGGCGCGATTTCATCAAGACTTCCGCAATTGCGGCCACCGCGGCGGCGGCTGGCGTAACCCTGCCGAAGGGCGACGGCGGAGCCGCCGCCGCAGGCAGCGATATAAGGTGGGACAAGGCACCCTGCCGTTTCTGCGGTACCGGCTGCAGCGTGCTGGTCGGCACCAAGGAGGGGCGCATGGTGGCCACGCAAGGCGATCCCGATGCGCCGGTCAATCGCGGCCTCAACTGCATCAAGGGTTATTTCCTGTCCAAGATCGTCTACGGCCGCGACCGGCTGACCCAGCCGCTTCTGCGCATGACGGGCGGCAAGTACGACAAGGATGGCGAGTTCACCCCGGTAAGCTGGGACGAAGCCTTCGACATCATGGCCGAGAAATACAAGGCGGCCCTGAAAAAGAAGGGCCCGACCTCGGTCGGCATGTTCGGCTCCGGCCAGTGGACGGTCTGGGAAGGCTATGCGGCCGCCAAGCTGATGAAGGCCGGGTTCCGGTCGAATAATCTCGACCCGAACGCCCGCCATTGCATGGCCTCGGCCGTCGCCGCCTTCATCCGCACCTTCGGCATCGACGAGCCGATGGGCTGCTATGACGATCTGGAGTTTGCGGATGCCTTCGTGCTCTGGGGCTCCAACATGGCGGAAATGCATCCGATCCTGTGGTCGCGGCTGACCGACCGGCGGCTGACCGCCGAGCACTGCAAGGTCGCGGTGCTGTCGACCTTCGAAAACCGCAATTTCGACCTGGCCGATATCGGCATGGTGTTCAAGCCGGGCACGGACCTGGCGATCCTCAACTACATCGCCAATTACATCATCCAGAAGGGCAAGGTAAACGAGGATTTCGTCGCGGAGCATATCAACTTCCGGATCGGCAACCAGGACATCGGCTATGGGCTCCGGCCCAGCGATTCGCGCGAACAGGCGGCCAAGAATTCCGGCAAGGGCGGCGGCTCGAAGGAATACAGCTTCGAGGAATACAAGAAATTCGTCGCCGACTACACGCTGGAGAAAGCCAGCGCGCTGTCCGGCGTCGAGCCCGAGAAGCTTGAGGCCCTGGCGGAGCTTTACGCCGACCCGGAGCGCAAGGTCATGTCGCTGTGGACCATGGGTTTCAACCAGCATGCCCGTGGCACCTGGGTGAACCAGCTTTGCTACAACATCCATCTGCTGACCGGCAAGATTTCCGAGCCGGGCAACGGTCCGTTCTCGCTGACCGGCCAGCCCTCGGCCTGCGGCACGGCGCGCGAGGTCGGCACCTTCGCCCATCGCCTGCCGGCCGACCTGGTGGTGATGAAGGAAGCTCATCGGAAAATTGCCGAGGAGAAATGGCAACTGCCCGAAGGGACGATCCCCGCCAAGCCGGGCTTCCATGCGGTGCTGCAGAACCGCAAGCTGAAGGACGGCGACCTTAACGCCTACTGGGTGATGTGCAACAACAATATGCAGGCCGCGCCCAACATGAACGAGGAAACCTGGCCTGGCTAT
>DAOVHN010000007.1 GCA_030671915.1 Pseudomonadota bacterium | reverse complement strand
CTGTTCCGGCTCGGCGGTCCGCTCCGGCTCGAACAACTGAACCGGCTGCGCCGGCATAACCGTGGAAATCGCATGCTTGTAAACAAGCTGTGAATGCGCGTCCCGTCGCAGCAAAACGGAAAAATTATCGAACCAGGTGATGATACCCTGAAGCTTGACGCCGTTTACCAGAAACACGGTGACCGGCATTTTGTTCTTCCGGACATTATTGAGGAATACGTCCTGCACGTTTTGGCTTTTTTCTGATGACATTTTCTTGCCCCGAGGTTTTTGTTTGTTCGTCCAGACGCCCAGCCCCCCGGCTTGAGCGCCTGTCCATATGTATATATGGTCAAGTTGGCCCGCAGCGCCAATCGATTTTTTGTGATCGTCCGAACTTACCACCTTGCTACGAGTTCTGTAACGCTGTTGCAACTATTAAAAACAAACGCGGGTGGCCAGTCGCTGAATTCTGCCGAATCATGGTCGTCTCGATGCAGCAGGACCGGCACGCAGCCGGTTCGATGCGCGGCTTCCATGTCGATGCCGGCGTCGCCGACAATCCAGATGTCCGGCCCTGGTTTGCAGGCCGAAGAGCCCAGCGCCAGTTCAAGCGCCTGGTGGGCCGGTTTGTCCCGTTCGGCGTCGCCTGCCCCGACCAGCGCCACGAAGTACCCGGTCCAACCGAGGTGGTCCGCTTCGTCCCTGAGGTACCGGCCGGTCTTGTTGCTGAGAACAGCCATTTCCACGCCTGTCGCCGCCAAGGCCCGCAGCATCTCGGCCGCGCCCTCGATGGGCGCCAGGCGCGCAATATGGTTGCGTTCGAACGCGTCATAGAAAATATCCCGGGCCTCGGTCCAGCGGTCACCGAACAGCCGGGGGAAGGAGTCACGCAGCGAATGGCGCACGCGAGTTGTCGTTTCCTCGAATGTCCAGGGCTCGTGACCCATCGCTCGCAGGGTGACCGACAGCGCCTCATGGATCGTCGGCCAGGTATCGACAAGCGTGTTATCCCAATCGAAAACGATTACCGACGGCCGCGCCGGCGAGGCGTTCATGCGCTGTCCCTCAGCCCGGCCACGTAATCGCGGTACCAGGCAAGAAGCCGCCGGGTCAGCGGCCCCGGCTTGCCTCCGCCGACGCGTCCGCCATCGATTTCCACAACGGGCGTGACGAACGAGGTGGCGCTGGTAACAAAAGCCTCACGCGCTCCGAGGGCCTCCTCGACCGTGAAAGGACGCTCCTCGAAGGCAACGCCCTCCTCCGTGGCGATCGCCAGTATGGTCCGCCGGGTAACGCCATGCAGGATGTCGTTACTGAGATGCCGGGTTACCAGCTTGCCGTCACGGGTCACGATCCAGGCGTTGGAACTGGTGCCCTCGGTCACGTTGCCTTCGTCATCTACCTGAAGCGCTTCATACGCGCCTGCCTCGGCGGCGGCCTGCTTGGCGAGGCAGTTGGGCAGCAAATTGATCGTTTTGATATCGCGACGCGCCCAGCGCAAATCCGGCACCGTAATGACCGCGACGCCGTCCTTGAATTTGGATTGCCCAGCGAAACCCATCCGCTTTGTCGTCATAACCAGCGCCGGCCGAGCATGCGCGGGGAAAGCGTGATTGCGCGGGGCGACGCCGCGGGTAATCTGTATATAGATCAAGCCGTCTCTCAGGTCGTTGCGCCGCAACAGCTCCCGGCTAACCAGTTCAAGCGCCCTGCGCGATATCGGCATGGCAATACGCAGTTCGGCAAGCGATCGTTCCAGTCGGTCTAGATGAGGAATTTCATCGACCGCCCGCCCGCCGGCGACGGGGACAACCTCGTAGACGCCATCGGCGAACTGATACCCCCGGTCTTCGATATGGACGGCCGCCTGGCCATGCGGCAGGTACCGGCCGTTCACATAGGCGTATCGTGGCATTTCGGGTTTTCTCCACCAGATCAGAAGAATTCGAGACGGACCGAGAACATCTTTTCCACCTGCTTCACCGCGTCCGCGGTGGCCAGCAGGATGACCCGATCATTACCCTCGATGACAGTGGCGCCACGCGGTATGATGACCTCGCCATCGCGCACTACCGCGCCCAGGATGACGCCGTCGGGCATGTCGATTTCTTTCAAGGGAGTACCGACAAACGGTGTGGTTTCCAAGGCTTCGGCCTCGATGATCTCGGCAAAACCGTCACCCAGCGAATGGACCGAACGGATACGTCCGCGCCGGACATGCTGCAGGATCGTCGATACGGTAATGGCGCGCGGGCTGACCACCACATCGATGCCGAGGTTGGTGATCAGAGGCCCGTAGGACGGCTTGTTGATCAAGGTAACGGCGCGCTCTGCGCCGCAACGCTTGGCCAGCAGCGAAGCCAGGATATTGGTCTCGTCGTCATTGGAAACCGCCACAACCGTTTCCGCGTTCGATACGTTGGCTTCCTCCAAGATATCTGCCTCAAGCGCGTCGCCCAGGATGATCGTCGCGCCGGGCAGGGCCTGGGCCACTTTGCGCGCCCGTTCGCGGTCGCGTTCGATAATTTTGGCGGATATACCCCTCCGGCCCTCCATCAGTTCGCGCGCGAGGTTGAGCCCGATATTGCCGCCACCGATGATGACCACCCGCCGGGCCGATTTCTCATCATGGCCGAAGGCCGCCATGGCGCGCGGGACATGGGTTGCATCGACCGCGAAATAAACCTCATCGCCGGGCAGCATCTGGTCGTTGGAAGTCGGTACCGTAGGTTCGCCATCTCGCACGATGCCGACAATGACGATATTGAGATCCGGAAACAACGAGGTAAGCTGCCGTAACGGGGTATAGACGATGGGGCATTTCTCCGTGCAGCGCACGCCGATAACACTCACCTTTCCGCCGGCCAGCGGTATCATATCGAAGGCGCCGGAAATGCTCATCCGGCGGCCGATGGCCCTCGCGACCTCCAGTTCGGGCGAAATGATGACATCTATCGGCAGATGATCGCGGCTGAACAGATCCGCCCACATCGGATTCAGATAGCTTTGCTGACGCACGCGGGCGATTTTGGTCGGCACGTTGAACAGCGAATGGGCGATCTGGCAGGCGACCATATTGACCTCGTCGGCATAGGTCACCGCGATCAGCATGTCCGCATCTGCGGCGCCGGCCTGTTCCAGCACATCGGGATGCGACGCGTGGCCGACGAACGCCTGCACGTCGAGCAGATCGTTGACCTTGCCGATAAGATCGGCGGCCTGGTCTATGACCGTAACATCGTTGTTTTCGATCGCCAGGTAACGGGCGATGTTGAACCCAACCTGCCCGGCCCCGCAGACAATGACTGTCATTCAACGCGCTTCCTGACGAATGTCCCTAGAGCCTAGTCCTAAATATGTTGCTGTTTTCATAGGCGTCTGCCGAGTCGAATGCAAGGCGCGGCCCGCGGGGCGATGCGGCGCGTCGGCCAAGGGACGCAACGCGGTAGTCGGCAGCCAAACGTCTATGAAAACAACAACATATTCCGGGCTAGGCTCTTAGACACCCATCCGTTGGGCTTTGTCGGTTAAATCGACGCCGAGCATTTTCAGCTTGCGATGCAGGGCGGCTCTGTCCATGCCGATGAATTCGGCGGTGCGGCTGATATTGCCGCCGAAACGCCTGACATGGAATAGCAGATATTCCTTTTCGAACGCTTCCCTGGCTTCCCTGAGTGACTGGTTCATAATTTCCGACTCGGTTTCCAGCCTCGCGGCGGTGCGGTCGCCGCCAAGCGCGGTCGCGACCGAATGCGAATCGATAGGCCTGCTGGGGTCGGCGGACGCGGTTAACAAAAGGCGTTCGATAACATTGCAAAGTTCAGACACGTTGCCCGGCCAGTTATAGGCCCCCAGCGTGGCGAGCGCTTCCGGCGACATGACGCGCGCCGGTTGGCCCTTGTTGTTAGCTATGCGCGCCATCAGATAGCGGGTCAATGACGGTATGTCCTTGCGGTGCGTATACAGCGGCGGCACCTCTACCGGCACAACATTCACCCGGTGAAAAAGTTCCTGGTCGAAATTGCCGGCTTCAACTTCGGCCTTTAGGTCCAGCCGGGTTGTCGCTATCACCCTTACATCGACCTCGATCAGCTTGGTGCCGCCGACCCGCCGGAACGAATTGCCCTGTAAAATTCCGACGATCTTGCCCTGGGCCTCCGGTGACAGGCTGGCGATCTCGTCAAGCACCAGCGTTCCACCATGGGCCTTTTCGAAAACACTGACGCAGCGTGGTTTTCCCCTCGCCGGTTCAAGTCCAAACAGGATGCCATCTCCGCCCTCGGAGTCCAGCGTTGCGCAATTTAGCGTAACCAGTCGCCTCTTCGGCCGCTTCGACCCCAGATGGATGGCCCGCGCCACAAGACTCTTGCCGGACCCGGGTGGTCCGCTGACCAGAACCCGACTGTCGGTTGCCGACAGTTGGTCCACCGTTCGGCGCAAATGGACCATGAACTGGGAAGTGCCGACGATATCGTCGCTCTGCGGCCCAATCCGCTTTTTCAGCTCCCTGACTTCTTCCTGGAGATGCAGTTCCCTGAGCGCCCGTTCCACATTATGCAGAAGGACATCGGTCTTAAACGGTTTGGTTATGAAGTCGTATGCGCCCATCTTGGTCGCCGATACGGCCATGTCGAAGGTCGCATGGCCGCTAATCATCACCACCTGTTGCTCGGGATAGTCCCGGCGGATGAGTTCCAGGGTTTCCAGCCCGTCCATCTCGCTGTCGCCCAGCCATACATCCAGGATCACCAGGGCGGGTTGCCGGCCCGCCATCGCGTCCATCGTCTCCGTGCTGTTCGACGCCTGCCGGGTCCGGTAGCCGCAATCCTCCAGAATACCGGCGATCTGGGTTCGGATGTCTTCCTCGTCATCGACAATCAGAATGTCATGAGCCATGAGTCGCCGGCTCCTCTTTCGCAGTTTGTTTACGCCGCCGTTTTCCGGCCGGTCCCGCATCTCGGGCAAACTCCGCGCGGATCAACGCGCCGCCGCCCTCTGAATCGCCGAGGATGAGGCTTCCGCCATGATCCTCCAGAATTTTTCTGACGATCGCAAGCCCCAACCCCGTGCCCTTCTTGCGGGTCGTCACATAGGGCTCGATCAGCTTGTCGCGTCCTTCGACCGGCAGTCCGGGGCCATTGTCCTCTACTTCGATTACGGCGCGGCCATTTTCTTCCTGGAGTCGCAAAATGACCCTGGGACCATCTTTCCCCCTTTCGCGCCGATCCATCGACTCGGCGGCGTTCTGAACCAGGTTGGTGACCACTTGGCCCATCTGCCGACCGTCGCAGGTGGCATAGACGGGATCTTCGGGCATGACCGCGATGAAGTCGATTTCCGGATGCCCGTTGCGCTGCAGGAATATGACCTGCCGACACAACTCGTTCAAGTTCTCCAGCCGCAGGACCGGCGCCGGCATGCGCGCAAAATTGGAGAATTCCTCAATCATTCGGCCGATATCATCGACCTGCCGAACGATCGTGTCGGTACAAACGACGAAGGTTTCCTTGTCGCTCGTAATCTCACTCAGATATTTCCGTTTCAGTCTTTCGGCCGACAGCTGGATCGGCGTCAGGGGATTGCGGATTTCATGCGCGATGCGCCTCGCCACGTCAGCCCAAGCGCCCTTCCACTGCGCTTCCAGCAGCGCCGACACATCGTCGAACGTGACCACATAGCCGATGGTCTTGCCTTTGATCTGCTCCACGGCGACCGCGACCAACAACGTGCGCACTTCGCCGTTACGGGTAATCTTGACCTGCGCCTCGATCGGTTCGAAGCGCCGCTTTCGTGCCTCGCCCAGCAGCGCGCCAATTTCCGGCACCACATCGTTGAGAGGTTTTCCGACCAGATCTTCCACGTCCAGCCCCAGCAGGCGTGCCGCGGAAAGGTTTGGCAGATTGATATTGCCCTTGCGGTCAAGGCCGATAACGCCCGCCGATACACCGGCCAGCACAGTCTCCGTGAACTGGCGGCGCTCATCCAGCTGCCGGTTGGTCTGCACCAGTTCCCTTCGTTGATCCGACAACTGGTCTGTCATCCGGTTAAAGGCGCGGCTGAGTATGCCGATCTCGTCGTCGTGAGGGAGTTCTCGAACGCGCGCGGTCAGATCGCCCTCGCGAACCTTTTCAACGGCGCCGATCAGCTCGCCGATGGGGCGCGACAGATCGGTCGCCACGTTCAAGCCCAGCCAGACCGCGGCCGTCATCATCAGCAACGCTACCAGCAGGAACATCAGCGTGACGAAAATGATGATCTCCTGGCTGGAATCCTTGAGAGTCTGGAACTCGTCGACCGCCTCGCCGGTGCGCTGGGTGTAGCTCAGAACCGTCGGGTCCACAAACCGCCCGACAAACAGATAAGCGTCCAGGAAGCTGTCAAGCCGCATCAGTGCACGCACCCGGTCACCGGTTTCGTTCTGGAAAATCGGCACTTCGCCGCCGCGCGCCGACTCCAGACGCGTCTTGTCGATCGGCTCGTTTTCAATCGCCAGTGTAAAACCGGACCGCGCCATGACCCTGCCCGTTCCGTCGAACACGATGGCCTCGCTAAGACCGCGCAGCTGCGCCTGCAGATTGACGGCCTGATGCAACAGCCGCGCATTGCTCTCGAGCAATGGCCCGTCCCGGTTCAGGTCGCGCGCCATGCGTAGTGCATCGACCCTGATATTTTCCTGATGCTCGGCAAGATATCCGTCCGCCACCGCCTTCGCCGTTTCGACCAGATTGATTATCCGGTCGCCAAACCAGGACTGCATGCCATTTACGAAAAACAGAATAGAAAACAACAGCACCAGTACGGTCGGCGTGATCGCCATCAGCCCGAACAATACGCTGAGACGGATGTGCAGCCTCGAACCCGCCGACCCCCTGCGCCGCGCCAGGCCCAGCTTGACGATACGACGGACGACGACAAAGGCCAGCGCAAGTAGCAGCACCAAGTCGGTATAGAGCAGCAAATTAAGGTTTCGCTGGTTGGCGCCCAGCGGGCCGGCGTCGGTCAGGGCGAAATAGGTGGCGGCGCCGGACGCGACGGCAAGCACAGGCAGCCCAACTCCGAAAATCCGTCCCAGCCGCAGCCGCTTGTACAGCTGCCCCAACTGGGGCAGCCACTGACCACGCTCTCCGACGGGATCCTTTTCGCTCATCTCGTGTACATCCGTTTCACCGGCTGTATTTTACGCCCCGTATCACTTGGATGTCCAACTCGCGGATTTTTTTTCTTAAAGTGTTGCGATTCAGCCCCAGTAACTGCGCCGCCTTGATCTGATTGCCGCTGGTGGCCGTCAGCGTAAGTTCTATCAGTGGACGCTCTACCTCGCGCAGGACCCGGTTGTACAAACCGACGGCCGGCAAATCATTGCGATGAGCATCGAAATAATTGCGCAGATGGCGTTCCACCAGGCCAGCCAGTCCATCGTAGCTGGCCTCGCCGTCGGACTGGACCACCGCTGCCGGTAGATCCTCCACCAATTCGGCCTCGACCACCTCGATACCGATCGTCTCGTGCGAATACAGCGCCGCCAGCCGGCGCACAAGATTCTCAAGTTCCCGCACATTACCCGGCCATTTATATGACTGCAGGCGCTTCATCGCCGCCGAGTCCAGATTTTTCGCGGGCAGACCTTCGGCGGCCAGATCTTCCTGGAAATGATGGACCAACTCGGGAATGTCCTCGGTGCGCTCGCGCAGGGGCGGAATGCGAATCGGCACAACATTCAGCCGGAAATACAGATCCTCGCGAAACAGGCCATGCGAAACCAACTGGCGCAAATCCCGGTGGGTCGCAGCGACGATGCGCACATTGGCGCGAATCGCGCTGCGTCCACCAACAGAGGTAAATTCGCCTTCCTGCAGCACCCGCAGAAGCCTGGTTTGCGCTTCCAGCGGCATGTCGCCGATTTCGTCCAGGAACAGGGTGCCGCCATCGGCCTGCTCGAAACGGCCCGGCGCGCGGGCAGTGGCCCCTGTAAAGGCGCCCTTCTCATGCCCGAACAGCTCGCTCTCGATCAGTTCGCGAGGAATCGCCGCCATATTGATCGCGACAAACGGACCGTTGCGGCGCTTGCCGTAATCATGCAGGGCGCGCGCTATCAGTTCCTTGCCGGTCCCCGACTCGCCGCTTATCAGCACCGTCAGGTCGGTCGCCATCAGGCGCGCCAGAACCCGGTAAATTTCCTGCATCGCCTGGGAGCGCCCGATCAGCGGCAGCCTTTCGTCGTTCCCGGCGCCGGCCAGGGCCTCGTTGCCCGACTGTTCCCGCGGCGCCGGTTTCGTAAGCGCCCTTTGAACTATCCCGATCAACTCCTTGAGATCAAATGGTTTCGGGATATACTCGAAGGCGCCTCGTTCAGTCGCCTTAACGGCGGTCAGCAGGGTATTCTGGGCGCTCATCACGATGACGCGAAGTTCCGGCCTCAGCTTGCGGATGCGGGGCACCAGGTCCAGCCCGTTCTCGTCGGGCATCACCACATCGGTGATGACCACATCGCCTTCCCCGTCGGAAATCCAACGCCACAGGGTCGCCGCATTACTTGACGCGCGTACTCTATAGCCCAGCCGGCCGAAAGCCTGGGTAAGCACCGTCCGGATGGCGCGGTCGTCGTCGGCGATAAGGATGGTCGCCTCATTCATTGTTCTTTTCTTCCTCGCCTTCGTCGCGCGTGATCGGCAGCATGATGCGGAAGACCGTGCGCCCCGGTCGGCTGTCCAGATCTATGACGCCGCCATGGTCGCCGATCAGCTTGGCCACCAGCGGCAGCCCCAGTCCGGTTCCGCCCTGTTTCGTGGTTACAAAGGGATCGAAGATATGGCGGCGCAGATCGTCGGGTATGCCGGGTCCGTTGTCCTGGATGGTGACGACAAGCGGCAATTGCATGGGCATGTCGCCGCCCGGCGCCTGGAGGCGAACACCATGCTGGTAGGCGGTCGCGACGGTAATCTCGCCACCCTCTTCCAGTACCGCCTCGGCGGCATTCTTTACAAGATTGAGAAATATCTGAATGAGTCGGTCCTTGTTGCCATGAACCGGCGGTAACGACGGGTCGTAAGCTTCGATAAAGCGAACATGGCTGGCGAATCCGGTCTTGGCCAACGTCAGAACGCGCTCCAGTACTTCGTGAATGTTCACCGGGCCCCGATCGTCGAATTCGGTATCCCCGGTAAAGGCCTCCATCCGGTCAATCAGGGATACGACCCGGTCGGTCTCCTCGACGATCAGCCGGGTCAATTGCGCGTCGTCGCCGGAAACCGACTGCTCAAGCAACTGCGCCGCCCCACGCACCCCGGAAAGCGGGTTCTTGATTTCATGGGCCAGCAGGGCCGCCATGGCCGAGATGGAGCGTGCGGAATCGCGGTGGGTCAGGGAACGGTCGATCTTGCCCGCGACCGACTGTTCCTTGATCGTCAGCACGACCGAACCGGAACGATCGGCCATGGGCGCCCCGTCGACCCGTACCAAATGTTCGCCGATGCGCGGCGTTTCCAGCCGCACGCCATGCTGCGACATAGTGCTTTCTTCGCGCCTTACGCGGTCCACAAGTAGCAGGACGGGGCTGTCATGGGGTATGAGGTCCGACAGGACGCGTTCGCGCATATAGCTTCGGCTATAGCGGAACAATTGCTCGGCGGCGTTATTGGCATAGAGAATACTGTTGTCGGGGCCGATAACGAGTACCGGGTCTGGCAGGGCGTTCAAGACCGCCGCCCCGTCCGGATCACCGTTTTTCGGCGTGGCGCCGATGTCAGGCGGAGATACCATGATGTCGGTCATGGGGCCTCAACTTCTGCGTCCTGAGCCCGAATTCCGGAAGTTTTTCTGCTCATCGTTTATGCGGCCCATCATTATGCACAAATTTTGTGCATGATATGCGCCTCTTGGGCCGTCAGGGCAAGTATTTTTCCCGGCACGGTCAGCCCAGTAAGACGCCCTGCACGAACTTAACACCAGGAAATCCAAGCGTTACCAGCAGATAACCGACCAGAAACAGCCTGGCCGCGCGCCGCCCGCGCAGGCCTGAGCGAAAATGGGCGAACAATAACACGCCAATCAGCAGAAAACCGACGAGCGTAAACAGTGTCTTGTGATCGAACACCAGCAACTGGCCGGAACTCAGGAACTGAATCCCCATGCCGGTCAGCACGTCGATGCCCAGTACCGCCTCTGATGCCACCAACAGCCGGACCTGAAGCCGTTCGGAGTCCGCGATCGATGGCAAGAGATCGGATAGCACATCGCGGCGCTTCAGCCGCATGCCGCGCTCGCGCAGCAGCACGGCAAGCCCGGCTATGGCGGCGAGCGTCAGCAGCCCGTAGGTGAGCACCGATACCAGAATATGGATCAGGATCCATACGCCCGGCGCACCCGCCAGCGCGTCCGCGTCCGGCGCGTGGTGCCCGATCGTCGCGATCAGCGCCAGCAGTATCAGATAAGGAAACAGCAATCCGGCAAGCCGCCAAGCCTCGGCGGCCAGGGCCGAAAGCATGGAAAACAGAAGAATGCTGACGAAAATCGTGACCCATAGCGCCTCGGACAGGCCACTGTTCCACGTCGTCCCGTAGCGCACAGCGACAATGCTCAGCGGCCCCACCAAGGCCACCGCCGTCAGCATCCAGAACAGCCTATCCCTTGCCGCCCTGCCCCGCCATACGGCGATGGTTACCGGCAGAAGCGACAGCAGGGCCGCAAGATTGTGAATTAAACCCGTCATCATGGCGGGCGCACTATAAACACTGATTGCCCCACGCGCCATCAAATGGGTCATTATCAACGAGCCTTGGTATTGCCCTTGGCATGATAGCCACAACTGTTCAGAATGCTGCGGATTCTTCACGTGAGAGCGGTAATATGACCGATACGGTCGCACTGATCGTCGCCGCGGGCCGCGGGCACCGCGCCGGGGGCGGACTTCCCAAACAATACCGGCCGCTGGCGGGGCAGAGCCTGATTCGCCGCAGTTGCGCGGCGTTCCTGAACCATCCACGAGTCGATGCGGTGTGTGCGGTGATCCATCCCGACGATACAGGCCTCTATGCCGAAACGACGGCCGGCCTGGAATTGCTGCCGCCAGTGCATGGCGGGGCAACGCGCCAGGACTCTTGCCGCAATGGGCTGGAATCGCTCGTCAGTCTGGCGCCCGAACGAGTCCTGATACATGACGCCGCCCGCCCCTTTGTAGACAAGGCGACAATCGACCGGGTACTGGACGCGCTGGCTGATGGCCCCGCGGCTATTGCCGCGATTGCCGTAACCGATACACTGAAGAAGGCTGCGTCCAATATGCTCATTGCCGGAACGGTGCAACGGGAAGGCTTGTGGCGAGCCCAGACACCCCAGGGATTTCGCTATGCGGAAATCCTGGAGGCGCACCGCAAGCTGGCCGCGCAATCGCTGACCGACGACGCGGCCGTGGCGGAGGCCGCCGGCTTGGCGGTTGCGCTGGCGCAGGGCCACGAGGATAACTTCAAACTCACGACGGAAGATGATTTTGCGAGGGCGGAACGCATGCTGGGGGCCGGCGATATCCGGGTCGGGAGCGGTTTTGACGTTCACCGATTCGATGAAGGAAATGTCGTAATACTTTGCGGTATAAAAATAAAATACGATAAATCGCTGGCTGGGCACTCGGATTCGGATGTCGCACTGCACGCCATCACCGATGCCTTGCTGGGGGCCATCTGCGAAGGCGATATCGGTAGCCATTTCCCGCCCGGCGACCCTCAATGGCGTGCCGCCGATTCGGCCCTGTTCCTGCGCCATGCGGCCGAGCTTGTCGGGCGGCGCGGAGGGGAGATCCGGCATCTCGACGTCACGCTGATCTGCGAGGGGCCGAAGATCGGCCCCCACCGCGAGGCCATGCGGACCCGGGTGGCGGAGATCGCCGGCGTCGGCATCGATCGCGTCAGCGTCAAGGCAACGACCACCGAAGGTCTCGGATTCACCGGCCGGGGCGAAGGTATCGCCGCCCAGGCCACGGCAACGGTCAGGCTATGAACCCTAGAATTCCCGCTACCCTGCCCTTCTGGCATCCCGCCTTCCTGATCGCCACATGGTTCGGCTCGGGCCTCTTGCCGAAGATCCCCGGCACCTGGGGGTCGGCGGCCGCCCTGCCCTTCGCCTGGGCCATCATGTGGTTCGGTGGCCCCTGGGTGTTGCTGGCCTGCGCGGCGGTTGCTTTTGCCGTGGGTATCTGGGCCGCCGGCATGTACAGCAAGCATTCCGGTATAAAGGACGCTGGGCCGATCGTGATCGACGAAGTCGCCGGCCAGTGGCTGACGCTCGTCCCCGCGGGATTGTTCGCGGGAATGGACCCGGTCCTGTTCATCGTCGGATTCTTCCTGTTCCGGGCCACCGATATCCTGAAACCCTGGCCGGCGAACTGGGCCGACCGCGAGCTCGGCGGTGGGCTTGGCGTCATGCTGGACGACATTTTCGCCGCCATTTACGCGGGTCTCGGCCTCTATGCCTTTATCTGGTTCTTCGGATGGACGACGCTCTGACCGCGCTGGCCGGGGCGGTTCTCGACTGCGCCAAAGCTGCGGGCCTGAAGATCGCGACGGCCGAATCCTGCACCGGCGGACTAATTGCCGCCAGCCTGACCGAAATCCCCGGTTCCGCGGATGTCTTCGAACGCGGCTTTGTGACTTATTCCAACGAGGCCAAGATCGAACTGCTTGGGGTTTCCGCAAGCCTGATTACCGATCCCGGCGCGGTCAGCGACCTGGTCGCCCGTGCCATGGCCGAAGGTGCCCTCGCCCAATCGCGCGCCGATATCGCGCTGGCCGTTACCGGGATCGCCGGGCCCGGCGGCGGCAGCGCGGACAAGCCCGTGGGGCTGGTATTCATCGGCACGGCAAAAAAGGGCGATCCAACAGTCGTGGAGCGCCATGTATTCCCCGGAGACCGCGCGGGCATTCGCCAGGCGACTGTTCGGCGGGCGCTGGAATTGCTGCTCAACCTTGCTGGCGGCTGACCAGCAGCGACACCAGATCACGCATCGGATGGCCGGGGCGGCGGGCGAAGCCCAACAGATGATCCTCCCAATCGTCGAACCTGTTGAAGAAGGGGCCGGGATGATCCATGGGCCGCCAGTCTAGTTGGCGCAGCCTCGAGACGGCTTCCAGCAATTCCGCCGTCGTCGTGTCCTCCAGGACCTGGTCAAGATAGTACAGCTTGCCGCCATGGAAGGCATAGCAGCCTAGCAGGATACCGGCGACCTCCGCCGAGCGGCTGTCGTTCTCCACGGTGAAATCGACAAGATCGAACAGGATGGTGCGGTTTCGCCCCTCGATCAACAGGCAAATGCGTGGCGCCATGGCGCCAGCCGTGACGCTGTGCCGGGCGAAAAACAGGATACGCTCCACATGGTACAGCGAGCCTGGACTGATGATCTCCAGCACCCGCTGGCTGGCAAATAGCGTGTCGTAGGCGTTGGGCCTGGCAATGCGGTGCAGCCGAACCTCTTCGGTCAGGCCGTCCTCTTCAACCTCTATGCCGGCATCCTTCAACGCCCGTTCGATCGCCGCCAGCGTGCTACTGCGCGGGTCCGCCACCCCGCGCTCGATATTGTTCAGCGTGGCCAGCGAAATGCCGGCGGCGGTGGCGAGGTCCTTCTGCTTGGCCTCGAGCATCGCCCTGGCGGCGCGAATCTGTCTTGGCGTGATCGGCATGGGTCTGTGAACCCGTATCAGCTTTGTCTGGTACACAGACTAGCCTGAAATACGCATTATGCCTAATTAAACAGGTTTCATCCCGGTTTTTGCGTGAATTTCATTACTTTAGGCGTCAGGATCTTGGTTATGGCCGGGGCCGGGAAAGGTCCGACTCGGACGACGTCAGGTCGCCCGCGACATGGCATCTCGGGAATTCTACTAAATTTTGAGTTAAATTCGTTTCAGCAGCGAACCGACAATTGGGAAGCAATTGGCGATAAGGTTAATTCCGACCGTACAGTTGGTCGGCCCGCGCCTCGAAAGCAGACACCATACGCCGTACCGCCTCGTTGAACAGCAAGCCGATGACCTTCTGCAGCAGGCGCGAGCGGAACTCGAAATCGACAAAGAAGTCGATCTCGCAGCCGCCATCGGGCCGCGCATTGAAGATCCAGTGATTGTTCAGGTACTTGAAGGGTCCGTCCCGGTAGGCCACGTCGACCCGCATGCCCGGCCGGTCCAGCGTAACCTCGCTGGTGAATTTTTCCCTGATCCCCTTGAATCCAATGATCAGGTCGGCGACCACGACGTTTTCGCGCCGGCTGCGTATTCGCGCCCCGATGCACCAGGGCAGGAATAGCGGGTATCGCTCGACATCGGCGACGAGGTCGAAGAGCTGTTCGGGGCTATGATGCAGCACCCGTTTTTCGGCATGGGTCGCCATGGAAAACCTGTCTCAGCCGGCGGCTCGAGCGGCTTCGCGCGCCGCCCGCAGCCGCGCGAAATCCTCGCCCGCATGGTAGGACGACCGCGTTAGCGGCGTGCTCGCCACCAGCAGGAAGCCCTTGCCGCGGGCCATATTGGCGTAGCCCTCGAATTCCTTAGGCGTCACGAACCGGTTGACCGCCACATGTTTGCGCGTCGGCTGCAGATATTGCCCGATGGTCAGGAAATCTACGTCCGCAGCGCGCAAATCGTCCATCACCTGGCCGACCTCCTCGCGCGTCTCGCCCAGGCCGACCATCAGGCCCGACTTGGTGAACAGGGAGGGATCGATGCGTTTCACCCGGTGCAGCAGCTCCAGGCTGGTGAAGTAGCGCGCGCCCGGGCGGATGCCGGGATAGAGCCGCGGCACAGTTTCCAGATTATGGTTGAAAACATCCGGCCGCGAGGCCGCGACCGTCTCGATGGCTCCTTCCCTGTCCTTAAAGTCTGGCGTGAGGATTTCGATGGTAGTCCCACGGGATTCCTTGCGAATCGCACCCACGACATTGGCGAAATGCACCGCCCCGCCGTCTTCCAGGTCGTCGCGGTCTACCGACGTCACCACCACATGCTCCAGCCCAAGCTGCGCCACCGCCAGGGCCACATTCACGGGCTCCATCGGGTCCAGCGGCGCCGGCTTGCCGGTCGCCACGTTGCAGAAAGCGCAGGCCCGGGTGCAGACCTCGCCCATGATCATCATGGTGGCGTGCCGCCTGGCCCAGCATTCGCCGATATTCGGGCAGGCCGCCTCCTCGCAAACCGTATTCAGCTTGTTGTCGCGCATGATCCTGGCGGTCGCCTGGTATTCCCGCGACACCGGCGCCTTCACCCGAATCCAGTCCGGCTTGCGCTGGATCGGGCTGTCCGGCCGGTTCCGCTTTTCGGGATGGCGCAGTTTGGGGGCCGTATCGGCGGTCATGCGATCTGCTTTCCGTTTAACCTGAGCCTCAGATGTGGATCACGCGGCCATACGCGTCAAGCACCGACTCGTGCATCATCTCGCTGAGCGTGGGGTGCGGGAAGACGGTGTGCATTAATTCGATCTCGGTGGTTTCCAGCCCCATGGCCACCACATAGCCCTGGATCAGCTCGGTGACCTCGGCGCCGACCATATGCGCGCCCAGCAGCTCGCCGGTCTTCTCGTCGAACACCGTCTTGATCATACCCTCGGGTTCGCCCAGCGCGATGGCCTTGCCGTTGCCCATGAAGGGGAAGCGCCCGACACGCACCTTGCGGCCGGCCGCCTTGGCCGCGGCCTCGGTCATGCCGACGCTGGCGACCTGCGGGTGGCAGTAGGTGCAGCCCGGTATCCTGTTCTCATCCATGGGATGGACATCCGGCAGCCCGGCGATCTTCTCGATGCAGATAACACCCTCGTGGCTGGCCTTGTGCGCCAGCATGGGCGGGCCGGCGACATCGCCGATGGCATAGACGCCCGGCTCGCCGGTGCGCCCAAAGCCATCGGTGACGATGCAGCCGCGGTCGGTCTTCACTTTGGTGCCTTCCAGGCCAAGATTTTCGATATTGCCGACGACGCCGACCGCCGAAATCACGCGCTCGACGGTAAGCTCGCTCTTCGCGCACTTCTCGCCCTACCTCACGGCGGTTACGGTGTCCTTGCCTTCTTTCAGTTCGGTAACCTTGGCCCCGATGACGATCTTCATGCCGTCCTTTTCGAACTGCTTGCGGGCCAGCGCCGCGATTTCCGCGTCCTCGACGGGTAGCACCTGGGGCAGCATCTCGACCACGGTCACATCCGCCCCGAAGGTGCGGAAGAAGCTGGCGAATTCGATGCCGATGGCGCCCGACCCGATGACCAGCAGCGATTTCGGCATGACGTCGGGGACCAGCGCCTCCATATAGCTCCAGACGAACTTGCCGTCCGG
>DAOVHN010000610.1 GCA_030671915.1 Pseudomonadota bacterium | reverse complement strand
TTCCAGTCCAGCCCCATGCCTTGCGCGATCGCTTGCGTGATCTCCCAGTCGGGGCGCGCCTCGCCCGGGGGCGACACGGCGGCGCGGGCCATCTGGACCTGGCGGTTGGTGTTGGTGTAGGTGCCGGTCTTCTCGGCGTGCGCGGCGGCCGGCAGGATGACGTCGGCATGCCAGGCGGTCTCGGTCATGAAGATGTCCTGCACCACCAGATGCTCCAGGCCGGCGAGCGCCTGTCGGGCGTGGGTCTGGTCGGGGTCGGACATCGCCGGGTTCTCGCCCAGGATATACATCGACTTGATCTTGCCGGCGTTGATCGCGTCCATGATCTCGACCACGGTCAGGCCGCGGGTCGGGTCCAGGTCGGTGCCCCAGAAGGCGCTCATCTCGTCGTGGATGCCCTTGTCCTCGACCGATCGGTAATCGGGGAAGACCATCGGGATCATGCCGGCGTCCGAGGCGCCTTGCACGTTGTTCTGGCCGCGCAGGGGGTGCAGGCCGGTCCCCGGTCGGCCGACCTGGCCGGTGATCATGCACAGCGCGATCAGGCAGCGGGTATTGTCGGTGCCGTGCACATGCTGGGATATGCCCATGCCCCAGAACACGATCGAGGCCTTCGAGGTCGCGAAGTCGCGGGCGACCTGGCGGATCGTCGCGGCGTCGATGCCGCAGATCTCCTCCATCGCTTCCGGCGAGAAGCCCTCGATCTCCCCGCGCAGCTCCTCGAAGCCCTCGGTATGGTCCAGGATGTACTGCGCGTCGTAAAGGCGCTCCTCGATGATCGTATGCAGCATGGCGTTCAACAGCGCCACGTCGCGGCCTGGCTTGAACTGCAGATGCCTGGTTGCGTGGCGGCTCAGGCCCTGTTTCAGCGGGTCCAGAATATAAAGCTTCTTGCCCTTCTTCGCCGCCTGCTTCAGGTAGGTCGCGGCGACCGGGTGGTTCTGGTTCGGCCGCGCGCCGATCACGATGATGCATTCGGCGTCGTCGGCCGCCGTGAAGGGCGCCGTCACCGCGCCCGACCCGATGCCTTCCATCAGCCCGGCAACGGACGAGGCATGGCAAAGCCGGGTGCAATGGTCGACATTGTTGGTGCCGAAACCGGTGCGCACCAGCTTCTGGAACAGATAGGCTTCCTCGTTGGAGCATTTGGCCGAGCCGAAGCCGGCCATGGCGGACCCGCCGTCGCGGTCCCGCACGGCCTTGAGGCCGCCGGCCGCCTTTTCGAGCGCCTCTTCCCAGCTCGCCTCGCGGAACAGCGTCGTCCAATCGCCGTCCTTCAGGTCCATTTGCCAGTCCTTGGGCGCGTCGTCGCGGCGGATCAGCGGCCTGGTCAGGCGGTTGGGATGGTTGATATAGTCGAAGCCGAAGCGGCCCTTGACGCAGAGCCGCTGTTCGTTGGCCGGGCCGTCGCGCCCGTCGATCGCCACGATCCTGTCGTCCTTGACATGGACCGTGGTCTGGCAGCCGACGCCGCAGAAGGGGCAGAGCGAATCGACCGATTTGTCGGCGAAAACGGTGCGCGTGCCGGCCTTGTCGAGCAGGTTGGCCTCCATCAGCGCGCCGGTCGGACAGGCCTGGACGCATTCGCCGCAGGCCACGCAGGTGCTGTCGCCCATCGGGTTGTCGAAGTCGAAGATCACTTTGGCGCCGTGTCCGCGGAAGGCCATGCCGATGACGTCGTTGACCTGGACCTCGCGGCAGGCGCGGACGCAGAGCGTGCAGTGGATGCAGGCATCCAGGTTGACGCGCATGGCGGCGTGGCTGGAATCGGGCTTCGGCCCTTCGCGCGCCGGGAAGCGGCTGTCGGCCACGCCGATTTTGTCTGCCCATTGCCAGAATTTGGACTCGGGGTCGTGGGCGGTCTCGCGCTTCGGCTGGTCTGCGACCAGCAGTTCGAAGACCATCTCGCGGGCTTTCCTGGCGCGCTCGCTGGCGCTGCGCACTACCATGCCGTCGGCGGGTTCTCGCTGGCAGGAGGCGGCCAGCACGCGCTCGCCCTCGATCTCGACCATGCAGGCGCGGCAGTTGCCGTCGGCGCGGTATCCCGGCTCCGGCGAGTAGCACAGTTGGGGGATCTCGGTGCCCTCGCGCGCCGCCACCTGCCAGATGGTCTCACCCCGTTCGGCCGTGACTTCGCGATCGTTCAGCGTGAAGGTGATCTTGTC
>DAOVHN010000355.1 GCA_030671915.1 Pseudomonadota bacterium | reverse complement strand
CGGGGGCGGCGGCCGGCGACAGCGCCTCGGTCGCGCCGGAGATGAAGTCCGCCACAACCGCGTCCACCGACACCCCGCCGCCCGCGATGAAAATGCCGGTCTGGTCGGTGGCGCGGAAATCGACGTCCATGCCGCGCTCCTCCATTTCGCGGGCGATGGCCAGGGCGGCGTACATCTTGCCGACGCAGCAATCGGTCCCCACCGTCAACAGGCGCTTGCCCGGGCGCTTGTTGCCGGTGCCGCATTCGAAGGCCTGGGCCGGGTGGCGCACGTCGAATACCTGGCGGCCATGGCGCGCCGCCGCCTCGGCGATGGCCGGGATGTCGGCGAGGCGCGAATGCAGCCCGCTGGCGATGTCCAGTCCCGCCTCGATCGCCGCCACCATATAGCCGGTCCAGCCATCGGGCAGCACGCCGCCGGTGGTCGCGACCCCGACGATCAGCGTGCCGACGCCCCGCGTCGCGGCCTCGGCAATCGTCATGTCGGGCAGGCCAGCATCGGCCTTGCAGCCCTCGAGGCGCATCTGCCCCGCGCACCATTCGGGCCGCCAGTGGGCGACGCCGATGGCGGTCTTCGCCGTCAACAGGTCGGGCGAATCCCCGAGGAACAGCAGATAGGGCTTGGCGATGGTCGGCAGTTGCATGGGAGAGCCTTGCGGATACAGAGGGGCCAGGAAACGGCGGCAGTTTAGAGCCTTGTTCGGCCATTTGGAACCGCTCCGATGCGGCGTTATCGACCGGCCCTGCACGCCTTTACCAGCGCCGGCAGGTCGCGCCAGCCATATCCGATGTCCGGCATGTCGGCGCCGGCGAAGGGGTCGATGCCGGTTCCATCCCGCTGCCCGCCGAGGCGCTCGTAAAAGCGGATGGCGGCCTCGTTGGCCTCGTAGACCCGCAAGGCGACCGACGACGCGCCCTCGTCGATCAGGCGCGCCACCGCCCGGCCGATCAGTCCGCGGCCCAGGCCCGCGCTGCGTTCTCCGGGCATCACATGCAGGCTTTCAATAAGAGCGTCATAGCCGGGCTCGCCGCCGCGCACGACCGATATGAAACCGCGGACGGCGCCACCCCGCAAGGCGGCCAGCGTGAAATCGCCGTCCCGGGGGTCGGCCAGGGCCGCATCCCAGTAACGCCGCCGCTCATCCACGACGTCATGGTCCAGGAAGCTGTCGGGCAGGATGCCGCGATAGACTTCGCGCCAGCTCTCGGCATGGATGGCCGCAATGGCGGCGGCATCGCTCGCGCCAGCCTCGGCTATTGTTTCCGGGCCCGTTACAATCTCCCCTGACATGAGGCCAGCTTGTCCGCCTGTTGCCGGTACGGCAAGGAAAAACGTTGGGGTGGCTGCGCCGATTCCATGTCGGCGACATATGTTCTAGGATCGCGGTCATGCCGACGGACGTCCATCAATTCCTCCAGGTCCTGCTGATCATCCTCGTCACGGCGCGCGTCTTCGCCGAGTTGGCGGCGCGGATGGGGTCGATGTCGGTGATGGGGGAACTGGTCGCGGGCGTGGTGCTGGGCCCCAGCCTGCTGGGCTGGATCGAGCCGTTCGACGCGATCCGCATGCTGGCCGAGATCGGCATCATCCTGCTGCTGTTCGAGGTCGGGCTGGAAACCGACCTGACGCGGCTCAGGCGCAGCGGCGGCAAATCGCTGATCGTGGCGATGGGCGGGCTGATCTTTCCCTTCACACTGGGCTTCGCGCTGGGGCGTTACGCCTTCGGCCTGTCGCCGCTGGTCTCCATGTTCATCGGCGGCACGCTGACCGCCACCAGCATCGGCATCACGGTGCGCGTCATGACCGACCTGGGCGTACGCAACCGGCATGAGGGCCAGGTGGTGCTGGGCGCCGCGGTGCTGGACGACATCCTGGGCGTGGTGCTGCTGGCGCTGCTGTACGAGTTCGCCACCGGCGGCGGGGTGAACCTGGTCAATGCCGGCAAGGTGCTGCTGTTCATAACGGTGTTTTTTGCATTGGCGCCGGTGGCCGCGAAGCTGTTGGCTGTCGCCATCCGGCGGCTCGAGGGCGAGACCACGATCCCCGGACTGATCCCCACCATGATCGTCTCCCTGGTGCTGTTCTTCGCCTGGGCGGCGCGGGAAATCGGCGCGCCGGAGCTGCTGGGCGGGTTCGCGGCGGGCCTCGCCCTGTCGCGGCGCTTCTTCCTGCCCTTCGGCGTCGCCATCCGCGAGGACCGCATCTTCGCGCGGCGCATTTCGACGCAGATGCATCCCATCATCCGCCTCTTTACGCCGATCTTCTTCGTGATGGTGGGGCTGTCCCTGAGCCTGCGCGAGATCGACTGGAGCTCCAGCTATATCTGGCTGTTTTCGGGCGCCATGTTCGTCGTCGCGGTGGCGGGCAAGTTCGTCGGCGCGCTGTTTTTGCGCGAGAGCTGGCATTCGCGTATCGCCATCGGGGTCGCCATGGCGCCGCGCGGCGAGGTCGGGCTGGTCTTCGCCGAGCTGGGCCGCGAGGCCGGCGTGTTCACCAACGAGATCTATGCCGGCATGATCATCGTCATCGTGCTGACCACCCTGCTGCCGCCGATCCTGCTGAAATGGCTGCACGGCCGCTATCCGCACAAGATGCGCCAGCCGAAAGCGGGGCAGGGATGATGACACGCGGGCGGCGGATAATGCTTTTGTGGGGCCTCACCGCGCTGGCGGCGGCGGGGATGTTCCTGTTCGCGCCGCCGATCCCGCAGGATTCGACCTATCACCTGCTCGCCGACGGGCGGGGCTGGCTGGGCATTCCCAATTTCGGCAACGTCATGTCGAACCTGCCTTTCACCATCGTCGGGATCGCGGGGCTGGGCGCGCTGTGGCGCGGCTGGTTCGGCGTGCCGCCGATGGGCGACGGCGACCCGGTGCCATTCGCCTATTTCTTCATCGGGGTGGCCCTGGTCGGGCCGGGCTCGGCCTGGTATCACCTCGACCCGAATAATTCCACGCTGTTCTGGGACCGGCTGCCGATGACGATCGCCTTCATGGCGCTGGTCGCCGCCGTGCTGTCCGACCGGATCTCAAGGGCGTGGGTCGCCTGCAGGGGGCTCAACCTGCTGGTCGCCGCCGGGATCGTCAGCGTGGTCTGGTGGGATTATGGCGAGATTCGGGGCGCCGGCGATTTGCGCGCCTATGCGCTGGTGCAGTTCTGGCCGGTCATCCTGATCCCGCTGGTCCTGTACCTGTTCCCCGGCGGCCGCCATGTGCGGGCGCGCTATCTGGTGGCCGCGCTGGCCTTCTATGCGCTGGCCAAGCTGTTCGAGCATTACGACCATGGCGTCTTCGCGCTGACCGGCGGCGCTGTCAGCGGCCACTCGATCAAGCATCTGCTCGCTGCCCTGGCGCCGGCCGCGATTCTGGCCATGATGCGCGATTGGCCGCGTAAGGGAGAGGGGTGATCAGGCTCCGCAGCCGGCGCGCATGAAGGCGTCCCCCGCTATTCGTAATCGACGAACTGGTCGATTGCGGCGCGGTCGTAGCCCAGGCTCGCAACCAGCAGCTGCTTGGTGTAGGGGTGCTCGGGCGAGTGCGTGCGCAACTGCTCCACGGTCAGGTCCTCGACGATCGCGCCCTGGTTCATGACCGCGAGCCGGGCGCACATGTGCGCCACTATCGCCAGATCGTGGCTGACCAGAATATAGGTCAGGTTGCGCTCCCGCTTCAGGCGGTGGAACAGGTTGAGGATTTCCGCCTGGACCGAGACGTCGAGCGCCGAGGTCGGTTCGTCGAGCAGCAGGATCCTGGCCTCGAGGATCAGCG
>DAOVHN010000015.1 GCA_030671915.1 Pseudomonadota bacterium | reverse complement strand
TGATCCTGAACGGCAGCCGAAACATCAACTTCACCATGGATCTGGTGATCAAGGATATGGGCCTGTTCGACGGGCTCGCCCAGCGCCTGCGCGTGCCGCTGGAGATATCGCCGCTGGTCCTCGACATCTTCCACGACGGGCAGGCGCGCTACGGCGCGCGCGAATGGTCATCGAACATCGTGCGCCGCCTGGAGGACGCCTGTGGCGCGGAACTGCGCGCCCCCGGCTTCCCCGAGGAACTGGTCGACGACGAGCCGGAGGAACCGGGCCACGAGGTGGAGGTGCGCGGTCGCGTGACGGCGCCATCCTGGTGAGAAATCCGGGCTAGTGCGCCTGCGGATTCTCCAGATACTGCAGCTGCTCTGTGTAGAAGTCTTTAAGGCAGCTTGGATCTCCGTTCCCGCATTCGGTGTTTCGGGCCTTGATCCAGTTCCGCTGGTCCGCCACCAACCGGGCCTTTTCATCGCCCCCCAGGCTGCGGCGAAGCTGGCGGTACCGCTTGCCCATGGCGACATCCAGCTTCGCCAGCTCCGGCTCGGTGCAGACCGCGAATTCGATGGCGCTCTCGGCCTTGTTGCAGTCGTAGCTCGCCTTCTGAAAGGGCTTGTCCTCGAGGACGCCATCCTTGACGGCCTGGTCGAAATCGGCTTTCAGCTTGTCGGGGATCGGAAAATAGAGTTTCGTGAGTTCGGTGAAATCGCCGCGATTCACCTCGCAGCCATGGGTAAGGCCGATCTGCACGACCGCGATCTTCCCGCCAAGCCGGTAGGGAAAATAAAATTGCTTCAGCATGCTCGGCCCCATCCAGGCATGGCAGCCGCCATCGACATATTCCAGCAACTCGCCGAGATTATTCGGTGTCGGGTGTGACTTGTCCTGGGTATCCGTATAAACGCCGTTCAGCGCGGACTGGACGGTTGCATCGTCCATCAGCCGGCTGAATACGGCCTCCTCGCCGAACAGATCGGCCAGGCTGGCGGAGCTATCCGGATCCAGATTAAGCGTGGTCCATGCCGTGCCATAGCTGGGATGGGCGCCGTCCCCGGAATACCAGCGGACGGAATGGGATACGACCGTTCCGACGACCGAAAGCATCCTGTAATCGGTAAAACCCTCCTCTTCGGTTTCCCCCCTTTCGTCCCGGTAAAGCTCCTTTTCCCCGCCGGTTTCGACATGCCGTGCGGTGGCCGTGACATCGTCCCAGACAATCTCCCATCCGTGATTGACCGCGGTCGTCGATTTCTCGGCCAGCGCGGCGCCGGGTAAAACCGCCATCGCCGACAGCGCCAGGACGAACGGGAAAATTCGCTTTCCAGTTATCGAATTCATGGTCTGTGCATCCCTGTATTTTTGTGCCGCGGATCATACGTTGCAAATTCTGAACAAATGATTGCCGCATGCACCCTCCAGGCCTCTCGGCGGAGCCGACTGCCGGGCATGCGCGAACGAGTCTTGCATTGTTGCCGGTTTTCGCTATATATGCGCTACACGTTACACATCGTCCCGCGTATCCAGACAGCGGCCCATGGTCGCCAGCCTTGCTACTTCCTGACATTGTGAACGTCGCTGCCCCGGGGGAGCTGATCCCCGGATATCACCATGTCAATAAAGGACATCGCTATGGCTACCGGTACAGTTAAATGGTTTAATTCCACCAAGGGTTTTGGTTTCATCGAGCCTTCAGACGGGGGCAAGGACGCGTTCGTTCATATCTCCGCCGTAGAGCGCGCGGGCCTGACTTCGCTTCGCGAAGGCCAGAAGATCACGTATGAGCTCGTCCCCGGGCAGAACGGCAAGGCCTCTGCCGAGAACCTCGTCGCCGAAGACTGAAGATAGCGTCGATTGCGCCCGGATTTTATCCGGGCGCTTTTCGCTACAGGTTCGCACACCCTGACTGAAAAAACTCTTCCCGGCGGCGGGAGTTCGATGGACTCGCGTTGCGATCTTGGCGCGGCCGCAGGGGATGCCCGGCAAATGGCCCGGCATCTGGCGCGGCATTGCGCCCGATTCAAGGGCGCCGATCTCAAACGCAGCCTGACACAAATTCTGACGACCGCGGCGCCATTTCTGTTGCTTAGCGCGGCCATGTGGTTCGCGCTGGAGAAGGGATACTGGTTTGCGCTGGTTCTGACCCTGCCGGCGGCCGGTCTGATGCTGCGCTTTTTCATCATCCAGCATGATTGCGGCCACGGTTCCTTCTTCCGCTCACGTTTCGCCAACGACATGCTGGGCCGCGCGGTCAGCCTGCTGACCCTCACACCCTACGGCAACTGGCGCAAGGCGCATGCGACGCATCATGCAACGTCGGGCAATCTCGCCAAGCGCGGGACCGGGGATATCGAAACGCTGACCGTCAGGGAATACAGGGCGTTGAGCCGGGGCAGGCGCCTGATGTACCGCTTGTATCGAAATCCCTTTGTCCTGCTGTTCCTTGGACCGCCCTATCTCTTCGTACTCAGCTACAGAATTCCGTTCGGCGCGCCGGTTCCCTTCCGCGACGCCTGGCCCGGCGTCGTCATGCTCAATGCCGGGCTGGTCATATTTTACGGGTTGTTGAGCATGGCGGTGGGCTGGCTGAATCTGCTGCTTA
This sequence comes from Pseudomonadota bacterium, assembly GCA_030671915.1. Taxonomy (GTDB): domain Bacteria; phylum Pseudomonadota; class Alphaproteobacteria; order UBA8366; family JADFVY01; genus JADFVY01. The sequence continues at coordinate 11,269 of DAOVHN010000015.1, read as the reverse complement.
TCTTGGGCCCGGCCATCTTCATGGCTGCCTGGGCGGGTGGCTATCTGTTCTTCATCCAGCACCAGTTCCCGGATACCGTCTGGCAGGACGGTGACGATTGGGACTTTCACGACGCGGCGGTCCGCGGCAGTTCCTACTATGTGCTGCCGAAGATACTGCAGTGGTTAACCGGCAATATCGGCCTGCACCATATTCATCATCTGAACGGCAAGATCCCCAATTACCGGCTGCAGGAATGCCTGGACGCCAGCCCGGAACTCAAGGGGATGAGCCGGCTGACGTTTCTGGAAAGCCTGAAATGTGTGCGTCTGGCCCTGTGGGACGAAGACAGCCGCAAGCTCATCAGTTTTCGCCAGGCCGCGGTAGCCTGACCATCCCATAGATTAAGGGGCCCCTTGCGGGACCCCAGTGTTTTTCAGACAACTACTGACGGCTGGATCAGCCGCCGTCGGCGGGCTTCGCGGGCTTGGCCTTCGGCGCGGCGGCGGCCTTGGCCGCGCTGTTGCCGCCGGCCACCTTGTTGCCGCTGAAGGCGGCGCCGGCCAGCGCCTGCGACAGGCTCGCTGGGTCCGCCCCACCGAAACCCAGCTCTTTCAGAAGCCCGTCGATCAGTGGCGCCTGGGCGCGGTATTTCAGCGCGCTCTGCACAATGCCGTCCGAAGGCGACCCGGCCACCATGCCACCGCCATTGACGGTTTCGCCACCATGGACACCGTTGCCGCCGCCGCCCAGCCCATCGACCTGCAGGATCTTTATGCTGTCGATCGATTCCATCGGTTTGACGGATTCGCGGATGATCGCCTGCAACTGCTCCACCAGGGCCAGTTTGACCTTCATATCGACGATATCCTCCGACAGGCGGTTGTCGGCGTCGTTCAGCGCGGCCCGGCCGGCGGCATCGACCGTATATGTGCGCTCCGCCGCGTCGGCGCGAAGCTTCTCGGCCTCGGCATCGCCTTCCGCTTCGATCCGGGTTTCGCCGGCCTTGGCCTCGGCCATTGTGCGAATGGCTTCGGACTCGTCAAGCGCGGCCAGCTTCTCGGCCTCGGCCTTGACCTGGATGGCGATCGCGTCGCGCTCGGCCACCTTGCGGGCCTCGATCAGCTCGATCGCCTTCTGGCGTTCGGAAATCTCGGTTTCGCGGACGGTGACGACCTGTTCCTCGGCCTTGACCGCTTCGGCGCGCACCCGGTCGGCCTCCGCTTGGGCGGCAGCCTCTTCCTTGGACTTTTCGGCGATGGCGATGGCCTTGTCCTGGTTCGCCACCTCGACCGAACGCTCGCGCCCGATGTCTTTCTCGCGCACCAGCCGCTCCTTTTCGATGCGCTCGGCCTCGACCTCGCGCTGGGTGTGGATACGGGCCAGTTCGACTTCCTGTTCGGCGACAATCCGGGCTTCCTCCGCCTCCTTGTGGCGGACCGCCTGTTCGCGGGCGATTTCAGTCGTCTGAAAGGCCGTGCGCACCGCGATTTCCCGCTGTTGCTCGAGGGTCGCATATTCGCTGTCGCGCGCGATCTGCAGGCTTTTCTGTTCTGCCTCAAGGTTCTTCGTTTCGATCTCGACGCGCGTGTCCTGCACAATGTCGTTGCGGCGCTTGCGCCGGTCCTCGATCTCCTCGGTCAGCTTGGTCAGGCCGGCCGCGTCGAACGCGTTGTCCGGATTGAAGTACTCCTTGTTGGTCTGGTCCAGGCCGGTCAGCGAGACGGATTCCAGCTCCAGGCCGTTCTTCAGCAGGTCCTCGGACACCGCATGCTGCACTTTCTGGACGAAATCGACGCGTTGTTCATGCAGCTCGATCATGGTCATTTCCGCCGCCACCGCGCGCAGTGCGTCGACGAACTTGCCCTCGACCAGATCCTTCAGCAAGCTAGGCTCCATGGTCCGGCGACCCAATGTCTGCGCGGCGGCCGCGATCGAATCCGAGGTCGGCTGAACCCGGACATAGAACTCCGCCAGCACATCGACGCGCATGCGGTCGCGGGTGATCAGCGCCTGTTCGTTGGCGCGGCGCACCTCTAGGCGCAGCGTGTTCATGTTGACCGGGATGGTCTCGTGCAGCACCGGGAACACCAGCGCGCCGCCATTCATCACGATCTTCTGGCCGCCGGCGCCGGTCCGCACGAACGAAATTTCCTTCGAGGCCCGCGTATAGAGCCTGGAAAAAATCATGCCGATGACGATGATCGTCACAACGATCAGCGCACCGACACCAAGAATAGCCATTATCAAATCCAGTGACATTATTTTCCCCTTTCCTGAATGCGTTCCGCTATTGCCGGACCAGCGCGTCGCTGGTTACCTCAATAGCCTTGAAAATGCTTCCCTGCTGGCTGACCAGCAGCACCTGGTCTCCTTGACGGAAGACCATGTCTGCCTGGTCCGGTTCGATCAGCAGATAATGTGTTTGCCCGTTATGGTCCCTCAGCTTGGCTTGCGCCGGTTTGCCGGCCGTGGCTTCGCCCATGATCAGGACGGCGGTGCGGCCGATGAATGTTCTGGTCTCGACCGCCTCCGTCTCGACGTCGGGAACAAGGCGGCCCAGGCCCATCGCCAGGTAGCGGGTCACGATCGAGCCGCCGAAGAAGGCCGGGATGCTGGCCAGCAGGGCGGGCAGGTAATATCCGCTAACCCCGTGAACGACCATCTGGGTGATGTAGCCGGCCAGCCCGAAACTGGTCAGGAAGGCCACGATAACCACAAGCAGCGGCACCCGCCCGATACCGAAGAACCCCAGCACCATCTGGAGGAAGGAGCCCACGCCGCCGCCGACATCGGCGTCCAGGTCCGCGTCCATATCCAGGTCCGCGTCCAGATCCATATCGACGCCCGCATCGACATCAATATCCGCATCAATATCCCAGTCATCGGGAACCAGATTGTCGAGGATCCCCATCATCCCGAAGCCGCCCATCGCCAGCAACAGCTCCAGGAAGCCGAGTATCAGCATGGCCGTGATCGCGATCGAGAAGGGACGATTGGCCTCCGTCAGAATGAATTCAATCAATGCCGTTCCCCCCATTTAGCCGTTGGTCGGTCCTAGCCCTGCTCCTTGAACTGGGCCAGGCGCTCGTTGACGCGGTTCTTGCGCGCCAGTTGCTCAAGCTCGGCGTTCATCGCCGCCGATTTGCGGTCAGGCGCGTCGCCGCCGCCGATGCCGCCACCTATCTCCATGGCGCGGTCGAAGGCTTCCGACGCTTTTTCGACCCGGCGTTCGGTGTCGGATCCTTTCGGCCCGCTGCCGTCGCCACCGCCGCTGGCCGCCGCTTCCTTCTGCGCGGCGCGGTATTCGCGCAACTCTTCCTTCATCTCGCGCTTGCGCGCGCGCAGGGCCGCGACATAACCTTCCAGTTCAACTTGGGCCTCGCGGGTCTCGCCGATCGCCGATTCCAGCACCGGAATCTGCGCCTCGATATCCAGAAGCTTGCCGACGCCGGCTTCCGCCAGGTCCTCGCGCTTCTCGGCCAACGCCACCTTTATGCTCTCCGACAGCTCCTCATGCTTCTTGTTCTCGCCCGCCAGGCGCCGCGTCGCATGGTACTGGCGGGTCATCACCTGGCCCAACTCGGCGCGCACGTCGTCGATCGCACTGTCGACCTCGCGGATCGCTTCTTCCATCACCATTTCCGGCGCCAGGCTCTCGACCGCGGTCACGATCATGTTGGCGCTACCCGATACCAGCCGCTTGACGCGGGAAGCCAATGATTCACTCATGATTTTCCTCCTTTTCCTTTCACTGTCTTTCTTGAGGTTCGCTGCGCGGCCTTTTGTTCCAGCAGCCGCGCGATCTCCAGAATCTCCGGGAGCCGACCGGTAACGGCGTCCTCCCGGTAACAATGGGTCTTCGGGGTGAGGCTGTACTGCAGTACCGTCAGCATCAGTCCGAATACCCGCTCGGCCACCGCCGCCTCCGTTTTCGCCAGATTTCCGGCGACCTTCTCGACGCCGTCCTCCTTCTCGAACGCCGCCAGCGACGACATGGCGGTCGCCGTCATGTCTGGCAGCCAACTCAACAGATGAACCAGCAACTCCGAATGGACGCGGTGGCTGGCCTCCAGCGCCCGCACTCGGTGCAACAGTGGGGCGATCCGTTCCTCCTCGACCCGTAAGGCCTCGGCGTAATCGCTACGCCCCTGCTGCTGGCGGTGAGCGGTACGCACCAGGCGGCGAATCTTCTCGCTTGGCGTTACCGCATCCGGGATTGTCAGCGCCGACAGCATGGCTATGTCATCGGCGCTCATCCGCACGCTCAGCGGCGTCATCTTGTCAGGCATCGCCATTCATCCGTATTCTCCCTATGCGTTAGAAGCATCGCGCAAATGCATTAATGAATTGCATATGGTGAGAGGGTAATTATTTGTCAATGAATGTATGACAAATGGTTTCAATAAAAAGACAATATGATACGAAAAATGGCGATTTCCAGCAGGATTCGACGCTTGAGTCACCGTCGCTACTATCCCATATGAAGGTGTAGGCGGCGCGCTACCCACATGGGTAAGCTATGAATTCCGGAAAAATGAACCGGATTTTAGTTCATAAGCTGGTTAACAGCCAGATTCCGGTGGACCCTGCCGTGGGCGTACGGCATATTGCGCGCCCCGCTGGGGCCGGTTTGGCGGCCGGGCAGGGGGAAGTGAAAATCAAGCGAAGAGACGCGGGAAAATGACGGAGCGGATGAAAAAGGGCGGCCTGCTGGTGGCTGCCGTGCTGCACGATTTCATTGCCAAGCGGGCCGCGCCCGGCACCGGGGTGGACCCGGACGCATTCTGGGCCGCCTTCGAGGCGATTCTGTCCGACCTTGGGCCGAAGAACACGGCGCTGCTGCGGCAGCGCGAAGACCTCCAGGCGAGAATCGATGATTGGCACCGGGCGCGCAAGGGACAACCCCATGACGCGGCCGCCTACAAGGCCTTCCTTCAGGAAATCGGCTATCTGCTGCCCGAGGGCGGCGATTTCGGGATCGCAACGGAAAATGTCGACGCCGAGATCGCCACCATCGCGGGGCCGCAGCTCGTCGTCCCGGTGAACAATGCGCGCTATGCGCTGAACGCGTCGAACGCCCGCTGGGGCAGACTCTACGATGCGCTCTACGGCACCGACGTGATTCCCGAGGACGGTGGCCTCGAGACGGGCGACGGCTACAACCCGCTGCGCGGCAAGGCAGTTATGGACTATGCCGGCGACGTGCTGGACCAGGCCGCGCCGCTCGCAGATGGAAGCCATAAGGATGCGACGGCGTACCGGCTGTCCGGCCAGGCGCTGGCGGTGACGCTGGCAGACGGTAGCGAGACGGGCCTCGTACAGCCAGAAAAATTCGTGGGTTATCTGGGCGACGCCGACGCGCCGACGTCGGTGCTGCTGTGCAACAACAAATTGCATATCGAGCTGCAGATCGACCGCGACCATCTGGTCGGTAAGGATCATCCGGCGGGGGTCAAGGACATGGTCCTCGAAGCCGCCGTGACCACGATCCAGGATTGCGAGGATTCGGTCGCCGCCGTTGATGCCGAAGACAAGGTGCTGGTTTATTCCAACTGGCTCGGCCTGATGAAGGGCGATCTCGAGGAGACCTTCGAGAAGGGCGGCAAGCCCTTGACCCGCCGTCTCAACCCGGACCGCGAATTCGTCGCGCCGGACGGCTCCACGCTCACCTTGCACGGGCGCAGCCTGCTGCTGGTCCGCAACGCGGCGCAGCTGATGACCAGCGATGCGGTGCTCGACAGCGACGGCAGGGAGGTTCCCGAAAGCTTTCTCGACGCCATGGTGACGGCACTGATCGCGATCCACGATATCAAGGGGCTCGGCAAACTGCGCAACAGCCGCACCGGCAGCATGTATGTCGTAAAGCCGAAAATGCACGGGCCGGAAGAAGTGGCCTTCACCTGCGAGCTGTTCTCCCGCGTCGAGGACGCGCTGGGCCTCGCGCGCAACACCATGAAGGTCGGCATCATGGACGAGGAGCGCCGCACCACGGTAAACCTCAAGGAGTGCATCCGCGCCGCGAAGGACCGCGTCGTCTTTATCAATACCGGCTTCCTCGACCGGACCGGCGACGAGATCTACACCAGCATGGAGGCCGGGCCGTTCCTGCGCAAGGACGAGATCAAGGCGCAGCCCTGGATTGCGGCCTACGAGGACTGGAATGTCGATATCGGCCTGGAATGCGGCCTGCCGGGCCGCGCCCAGATCGGCAAGGGCATGTGGGCCAAGCCCGACGAGATGCGGGAAATGATGGAGACCAAGGGCGCCCATCCCATGGCCGGCGCCAACACGGCCTGGGTGCCGTCGCCGACCGCGGCGACGCTGCATGCGATCCATTACCACCAGGTCAACGTCGCGGAACGCCAGAAAGAGCTGGCCTCGCGCAAACGGGCCAGCCTGGACGATATCCTGAACATCCCGCTGCTCGCCGGCCGCAACCTTGCGCCCGAGGAAATCCAGCAGGAACTGGACAACAATCTGCAGGGCATTCTCGGCTACGTCATCCGCTGGGTCGAGCAGGGCATCGGCTGCTCCAAGGTGCCCGACATCGACGATGTCGGGCTGATGGAAGACCGCGCGACGCTGCGCATCTCCAGCATGCATGTCGCCAACTGGCTGTATCACGGCATCTGCACGCAAGAGCAGGTCACAGAGACCATGCGGCGCATGGCCGCCGTGGTCGACCGCCAGAACGCGGGCGATCCGGCCTACCGCAACATGGCCCCCGATTTCGAGTCCAGCATCGGCTTCCAGGCGGCCCGAGACCTCGTCTTCAAGGCTCGTCAGCAACCCAGCGGCTACACCGAGCCCATTCTCCACGCCGGCCGCCGCGAAGCCAAACAGAAATACGCGGCGTAAGCGGGCGGGATCCGCACCCTAAGCGCCCTTCGGGCGGAAGGCCTTGACGACGTCCTCGTTGGTTTCCAGATACGGGCCTTCGATCAGGTCTATACAATAGGGGATGGCGGGGAAGACTGCGTCCAGGCATTCGCGGATCGATTTGGGCTTTCCCGGCAGGTTGACGATCAGGGTGCGGCCTCGAATGCCCGCGGTCTGGCGCGACAGGATGGCAGTCGGCACATATTGCAGGCTCACCTGGCGCATCAACTCACCGAACCCCGGCATCATCTTGTCGCAGACGGCCTCCGTTGCCTCGGGCACAAGGTCGCGCGGTGCCGGCCCGGTGCCGCCGGTGGTGACAATCAGGCAACAGCCTTCCTCGTCGGCCAGTTCGATCAGGGCTTTCTCAACCACCGCCCGGTCGTCCGGAATTACCCGGCGGACCGCCCGCCACTCGCTGCTGAGATAATCGTTGAGCGTATCGACAATGGCCGGGCCCGATATGTCCTCGTAGATCCCGGCGCTGGCCCGGTCCGACGCCGTCAGAATTCCTATTTTGATGTCCGGCATGATTCCCTTGGCAATTGGCTGTAAATTTCGAGGGCCGCTAAACGCATCAGACTTGTCATGTCAGGCCGCTGTCAACGCGGATGAGCCTAGCGCATTTGTAAATGGGCAGGGGATCAGGCGATTTCCACCAGCTCCACGTCGAAGACCAGATCCTTGCCGGCCAGCGGGTGGTTGGCGTCCATGGTGACTGTGTCCTCGGTGAGCGCGACGATGGTCACGGAGACCTCCCGCCCGTCCTCGGTCATCGCCTGCAGCTGACCGCCGACCGCCAGTTCGATCTCCGGCGGGATGGTGGCGCGGGGCACTTCCTGCATCGCGGCCGGGTTGGGCTGGCCATAGGCCTCGTCGGCGACCGCCGTGACGGTCTTCTTCTCGCCCACCTTCATGCCGAAGATTTCGCGTTCCAGGCCTGGGATGACCTGCCCGCCGCCAAGGGTGAACTCCAGCGGGTCGCGCCCTTCCGAGCTGTCGAAACAGGTGCCGTCGGTCAATGTGCCGGTGTAGTGGATGCGGACGGTATCGCCCGATTTTGCTTCGCTCACAATTCGCCTCTCTTCGTCTATGTCGCCCTGCATAACTGGCGACATCGCGTGAGGGGCCGACAGAACATTAGCAAAAGCATGGATAAGGGCCGCAACCCTAACACAGCCGTTCCGGTGAGTCATGGGGGTAGCGAACACTGCCGCCGCCGGGCTGGCGCAGCCGAGAAAGCTGTGGAATACTGGCATTTCACTATCGGTTGAACAGGGTCTGCATCCCACATGTCCCCTTCCGAATTCCAGCTTCCTCATGGCCGCGTCATCGAAGATACCGTCGTGCCGGCGCGCGCGCCGTGGAGTGCGCGGGTCGCGCGCGGCAACATCCTGCGGCTGATCGATCTGGAAGGCCAGCAGGCGGTCGATTTCCTCTGTTTCAATGCCGACGACCCGTCGGAACGATACCACGCCGCCAATACCATCAAGGTGCCGTGCAATATTTACGTCGGCGAGGGCACGGTGCTGCGTTCGTCGCTGGCGCGACCGATGATGACCGTAGTGGCGGATACCTGCGGGCGGCACGATACGATCTTCGGCTGCTGTTCCTTCGAGATCGACGAGGTGCGCTACGGCAAGAGCAATCCGGAATGCTGCCAGCGCAATTTCGAGCGCGAGCTTGCAAAGCATGGTGTCGGGCCTGAACATATCGTCTCCAACGTCAATTTCTTCATGTATGTGCCGATCGGGCCCGATGGCGAGGCGCGGATCGTGGACGCGCTGTCGAAGCCAGGCGACTATGTGGATTTGCGCGCCGAGATGGACGTTCTGGCCGTGCTGTCCAACTGCCCCGAGGCCCTGAACCCCGCCACCGGAGACCGGGGTCCCACCCCCATCCGCGCCATCGTCTGGTCGTCGGAATAGCGGGGCGCCCGCGGGGCTGGCATGCCGCCTCGGGCTGTGGGATTATGGGCGACCGCATTTTCACCAGCCACAGCGAGTATCAGTCCATGCCTTCATTCGATGTCGTTTCCCGTACCGAAATCCCGGAAGTCGACAACGCCGTCCAGGGCGCGATGCGCGAGATCGGGACGCGTTACGATTTCAAGGGCAGCAGTTGCTCGATCGAGCGCACCGACGAGGCGCTGACCATCCATGCCGACGATGAGTTCAAGTTGAAGCAGGTGCATGAAATCCTGCGCACCCACATGGCCAAGCGCAAGCTGGATGCGGGCGCCTTCGATTTTGGCACACCGGAGCCCGCCTCGCACAACACGCTGCGCCAGAAGGTCGCCATCAAGCAGGGCATCGAGCGAGAGGTCGCCCAGAAGATCACCAAGGCGGTCAAGGCCGAAAAGGTGAAAGTGCAGGTCGCCATCCAGGGCGACGAATTGCGCGTCACCGGCAAAAAACGCGACGACCTGCAGGCCGCCATCGCGCTGATCAAGGGGCTGGATATCGAACAGCCCCTGCAATATGTGAATTTCCGGGATTGATCCGGAGTCGGAAAATTGAGGTGCTTCAGCTTTGATCTGCGTGCGGGAGGCGCAGGATAACCTGCGTTCCCTGTCCAGGCCTGCTGTCGATTTGCAGGCTGCCGCCATGGTCGTCCATGATTCGCTGGACCACCGGCAGTCCCAGACCGGTTCCCGAATCCCTGGTGCTGAACAGCGGTTCGGGCAGCCGCGCCAGAATTTCGGCCGGAATTCCCGGGCCATTGTCCGACACGATGATGACCAGGCTGCCGTCCTCGATTCGACTCGTTACAGCCAGCCGGTGGTCCGCCGCCGCATCCACACCGCCTATCCTGGCGATCATGGACTGGCAGGCGTTGTCGATCAGGTTGATGAGGGCGCGCCGCAACGACTCCGGGTCTATATGGACGATGGCTCCGTCAGTGCCGAGGTCGCGCTTCAGGACAACCCTTTCCGGCAGCCGCGTTTCGTTCAGAACCTCGGACAGCCAGTCGTCAAGGATTGCGGGCTGCGGCCGATGTCCCTTCGCGCGGGCGAAGTCCAGATGTTCGGTAATGATGCTTTCGCAACGTTTGATGCTTCGATGCGCGCGGGCCAGGGCAGCCTCGAGGTCGAGATTCACTTTTTTGGATTTGCTCTCGATCACGGCGATCGATGTCGTGATCACCGCGAGGGGGTTGCGCAGTTCATGCGCGACGGTGCCGGTCAGCTGGCCCATTTCGGCAAGACGCTCGGCGCGGGCAAGCGCCGCCCGGGCATCCCGCAACTCGGCAGTATGCGATGCCGCCCGTTGTTCGAGTTCGTCATTGGCCTGGCCGAGCGCTTTCTCCGCGCCGTTGGCCCGGGCGAGCATGATGACGGTTATCCATATCGCGAATAGCGCGAGCCCCCTGTTGGTCAGGGCCACCCACGCCATCCCGGCGGCCGGCGAGAGGAGCAGTTCCGCGACGGTAAGCAACGTCGCAACGCCGCCGTACAGGACGATAAAGCGTGGGCCCGAGAATCGCCACCCAAGCAGAATCGGCGCCACATAGGCCACGCTTCCGGCTATGTCCGAAGGCAGCCACAGATCGGCGGCAAAGATCGCCGCGGCCAGCACGGCAAACGAAGCTGCCGCCCAAGCCTGGCCGCCAGCGTCCTGTTCGCCGCCGCTTTCTTTTGCGGAAGGCACGGCTGATGCGGGACCCTTATTGTTCATTTTGCCCTATGCCTTGACTACCCAGAGGACGCAACCCGAGGGCAAGCAATAGCCGCATGCAAACAACAAAGAAAGATAAAATTTTAGATAAATTGTATATTTCTGATATCGCGGCTGTATTGGTCCCCGCCTGCGATAAGCCCTGGTATAAGGTAGGCAAAGCAGATATCGCCCATGGGCGAAATGCACTAATAGTCATCCGGAACCGCAACTGGAGGGACAGGGCGTGACCGAAGAGGCAAATGGCCCGCTGGCCGGAATACGGGTGCTGGAACTGGGGCAGATCGCGGCGGGGCCGTTCGCCGGGTCGCTGTTGGCCGATCTTGGCGCCGATGTTGTAAAGGTGGAGCGCCCCGACGGCGGCGACGGCATGCGCAACTGGCCGCCGCTGACCGGGGGCGACGATGGCGAGCTCTTCAGCGAGAATTTCGCCTCCGTAAACCGCAACAAGCGCAGCGTCACGTTGGACCTGAAGAATGCGGGCGATGTCGCACGGCTCAAGCGCCTGGCCGCGGCGGCGGATGTGATGGTGGAAAACTACCGGCCCGGCGTATTGCCGCGCCTCGGGCTGGGCTACGAGGATCTGCGGGCGGTCAATCCGCGGCTCGTCTATTGCTCGATCTCGGGCTACGGGCAGACCGGGCCCTACGCCGCACGAGGGGCATTCGACGTCACCGTCCAGGGCGTCAGCGGGCTGATGAGTGTGACCGGCGAGGCCGGAGGCGCGCCGG
>DAOVHN010000753.1 GCA_030671915.1 Pseudomonadota bacterium | reverse complement strand
GGCGCAGGAAGCAGGAGAAGTGACATGGCGAAGCCGCGCGCGAGGGGTCTTGGACTGGATTTTCCGGGTACGCCGGGGCCCAACAATGCCCTGACCGACGTGCCCGGCGTCCTGGTCGGCTACACGACGTTGATCGACGATGACGCGGGGATCCGCACCGGGGTCACGGCGATCCTGCCTTACGGTCATGATCCCGTGCCGCGCCCGGTCTGGGCCGGTCAGTTCAGCCTTAACGGCAATGGCGAGATGACCGGGGTGCACTGGATCCACGACGCCGGCTATTTCACCGGGCCGGTCTGCATTACCAACACCCATTCAGTCGGGATGGTGCATCACGCTACCACCCGCTGGATGATCGACCATTACGGCGCGGCCTTCGGTGATGAACCTATCTGGGCCATGCCGGTGGTCGCCGAGACCTTTGACGGCGTGCTGAACGACATCAACGGCCAGCATGTCCATGGCGAACATGTCATGGCCGCCATCGAGGGCGCGGCCGGCGGCATCCCCGCCGAGGGTAATGTGGGCGGCGGTACCGGCATGGTCTGCTACGAGTTCAAGGGCGGCACGGGGACCGCGTCGCGCCGCGTGAGCCTGGGCGGCGAGGACTACACCGTCGGCGCGCTGGTGCAGGCGAACCATGGCATCCGTGAATGGCTGACCATCCTGGGCGTACCGCTGGGGCGGGACATGACGGAAGATCTTCTCAAATCCCGCGAGACCGGCTCGATTATCGTCGTCATCGGCACCGACGCGCCGCTGTCGCCGCTCAGCCTCCAGCATCTGGCCAAGCGCGCCACGATCGGCATCGGCCGCCACGGCACGCCCAGCGGCAACGGTTCAGGCGACATCTTCCTGGCCTTCAGTACCGCCAACAAACGCGCGCTGCCGCAACTGGGCGCGGCGAAACAGAGCTTCGAATTCATCAACAACGAAATGCTCGACCCCTGCTATCTGGCCACCGTGGAGGTGGTGGAGGAGGCCGTGGTCAACGCACTGGTGGCGGCCGAGACCATGACGACCGTGAAGCCCGCGGGCCTGACCTGCCGGGCCATCGACCACGACGCGCTGCGTGACGCAATGCGCCGCCACGGGCGGCTTAAGGAGTAAGCGATGAAGCGAAACGATAACGATCCAGACCTGCTGCCACCGGGTATCGATCCCGACAAGCTGAAGATCGGCATCCGCCAGGTGAGCATGCGCAACGAGGCGACGGCGCGCTCGGTCATGACGGTGCGTGGCCATACGGTCGTCACCCACGAACCGGGCGACGGCGATACAGGGCCGACGCCGCTGGAAACCACGCTGTCGGCGCTGGCCGGCTGCGAGGGTGTCATCATTTATCGCTGCGCCTCCGCCATGCGATTCAAATACAGCGCGGTGGAGATCGACGCCGAGGGAGAGGTCGATCAGCGTGGGTCGCGTGGCGTGCGCGGTGTTCGGCCCTATTTCAATTGGGTAAGGATAAATATCCGGATCCACAGCGGCGAAACGCCGGAGCGGCTGGAGAGGCTGAAGAAGAACGTGGAATATCGCTGCCCGGTGATGAATCTCTTCCGCTCGGCGGATGTGGAG
>DAOVHN010000113.1 GCA_030671915.1 Pseudomonadota bacterium | reverse complement strand
GTGGGCTGACCGCACCCCTGCGAATCGGCGCCTGACCAGCCGCCGATTCGGTTGACTTCCGGAGCCCTAGGGGGCATGCTGCACTGCAACAATAAAATGCCGCCAATTCCCCCGTCAGCAAGAGGACCAGCATGAGCTTTACGATCGTCGAGCAGGCGCCCGCGCGTATGAACCGCAGCGAGCTTGCCGTTCCCGGCAGCCGTCCGGAACTTTTTGAAAAGGCCGCGAAATCGGCCACGGACGTGATTTTCCTGGACCTCGAGGACGCGGTCGCGCCAAATCAGAAGGAACAGGCCCGCAAGAATATCATCCAGGCGCTGCAAGAAGTCGATTTCGGCAAGAAAATCGTCTCGCTGCGCATCAACGGGCTCGATACCCACTATATGTACCGCGACGTCGTGGACGTGCTGGAACAGGGCGGCGAGCGGCTGGACCTGATCATGATCCCCAAGGCCGGCACGGCCGCCGACATCTATGCGCTGGATATGCTGGTAACCCAGATCGAGACGGCAACGGGCCGCCGCAAACGCATCGGTTTCGAGATGATCATCGAGACCGCCCTGGGCATGCAAAATGTGGAAGAGATATCCGCCGCCAGCCCGCGTAATGAATCGCTGCATTTCGGGGTCGCCGACTATGCGGCGTCGGTCAAGGCCCGGACCACCGGCATCGGCGAGCCGCATCCGGATTACGGCATCCTGACCGCCGCCGAGGGCGACAAGGCGCGCGATTATCATTGGGGCGATATGTGGCATTACGCACTGTCGCGCATGGTGGTGGCGGCGCGGGCCAACGGGCTGCGCCCGGTCGACGGCCCCTATGGCGATTTCTCCGACCCGGACGGCTACCGGGCGGCGGCGAAGCGCGCGGCGGCGATGGGCTGCGAGGGTAAATGGGCCATCCATCCCAGCCAGATCGCGCTGGCCAACGAGGTTTTTAGCCCCTCCGAGGCCGAGGTGGCGAAGGCCCGGCGGATCCTCGAGGCCATGGAGCAGGCCAAAAAGGACGGCAAGGGCGCGGTGGCGCTGGACGGCCGGCTGATCGACATCGCCTCGATCAAGCAGGCGGAAAATATGGTGCGGCTGGCCGAACAGCTCGGAATTGACTGACCTTTCGGGCGAAGGCCGCTTTTTGGACTCATTCCGATACTATGGTTAACGCTCCGCGTTAGGGGTATGTTAAATAAAATGACCGATATCTGTCCGATAACGGACATACGGGGCAATCGACGGACCGATGATGAAAACCTTTCTCGACTTCGAAAAACCGATCGCCGATCTTGAAGGCAAGATCGAGGAACTGAGGCATCTTTCAGGTATCGGCGACGAGCTGAGCGTCGTCGACGAAATCACAAGCCTGCAGGGCAAGAAGGAAAAGCTTGCCCGCCAGATTTTCCAGAAGCTCGACCCGATTAAGAAAGTTCAGGTGGCGCGCCATCCGGATCGGCCGCATTTTGGCGACTATATCGGCGCCCTGGTGGAGAATTTCACGCCACTGGCCGGCGACCGCGCCTTCGCCGAGGATTCGGCGATCATCGGCGGCATCGGGCGCTTCCGCGGCTATTCGGTAATGTTCATCGGCCATGAGAAGGGCAACGACACGGCCGCGCGCGTGAAACATAATTTCGGCATGGCCCGACCCGAGGGCTATCGCAAGGCGATCCGCCTGATGGAGATGGCCGACCGCTTCCACCTGCCGGTGGTGACCCTGATCGACACGCCCGGGGCCTATCCCGGCGTCGGCGCGGAAGAGCGCGGCCAGGCGGAAGCTATTGCCCGCTCAATGGAAACCTGCCTGAAGCTGCGCGTGCCGCTGGTCAGCGCGATCATCGGCGAAGGCGGATCGGGCGGCGCGATCGCGCTGGCGACCTCCAACCATGTCTTGATGCTGGAACATGCGATCTATTCGGTGATCTCACCGGAAGGCTGCGCCTCGATCCTGTGGCGCGAGAGCAACGAGGTGACGGCGAAGGCCGCGGCCGAGGCCATGCGGCTAACGGCGCAGGACCTGCTTAAACTGGGCATCATCGACAAAATCGTACGCGAACCCCTGGGCGGCGCCCATGCCCGCCCACCGGATTCGATCTCGGCGCTCGGCGACGCCATCGAGGAATCGCTGGCTGAACTGCGCGGCGTCGAAGGCGGTGCGCTTAAATCCCGCCGTCGCGAAAAATTCCTGGAAATGGGCCGCAAGGGGCTGAGCTGAGGCCGGGCCGGTCGGGTTCAGATAACGAAAAAGGGCGCTGCCGATCGCAGCGCCCTTTATCTTATTGTAGCGTTGAACCCGATCCAGTCTCTCAGACGGCCCGGCCGTGGCAGTGCTTGTATTTCTTGCCTGAACCGCAGGGGCAGGGGGCGTTGCGCTGGACCTTGCCCCAGGTGGCGGGGTTGTTTGGGTCGATCTGCTGCGCGGCGGCGCGGCTATGCACGGGCGTGCTATCACCGGCGGGCTGGCCGCCGCCCAGGGCCGGGTCGGTGCGTGTTTCCTGCATCCGCGAGGGTTTGTAACCGCCGCCCGCGGGTGCGGGCGCGGGTTCCACGCCACCGCCACCCGCGGCGTCCGGGGGCGGCTCCGTGCGCACCTGCAGATGCGCCAGATATTCGGTCACGCTGGTGCGCAGTTGTTCCAGCAGCGCCTCGAACAGGGCGAAGGCTTCCTGCTTGTATTCGTTCAGCGGATCGCGCTGGCCATAGCCGCGCAGATGGATGCCCTGGCGCAGATGGTCAAGCTGCAGCAAGTGATCCTTCCAGTTCTGGTCCAATAGCTGCAGCAGCAGCGTCTTTTCCGCATAGCGCATCAAATCCGGCCCGAATGTGGCCGCTTTCTCCGCCATTTTGCGGTCGATCGCGTCGATGATGCGCTCCTTGATCTCCTGGTCGGCGATGCCTTCCTCGGCGGCCCAGTCGGCGATCGGCAGTTCCAGCCCGAACACGCGCATGCATTCCTCGCGCAGCGACTCGACTTCCCATTCCTCGGAATAGGCGCTGGCCGGGATGCAGCGCTCGACGGTTTCCTCGACCGTCTCGTGGCGCATGGCGATGATATCCTCGTGCACGTCGTCGGCGCGCATCAGTTCCTTGCGCTGCTCGAAGATGACCTTGCGCTGGTCGTTCATCACGTCGTCGAATTTCAAAAGCTGCTTGCGGATCTCGAAGTTGCGCGCCTCGACCTTCTGCTGCGCCTTTTCCAGCGCCTTGTTGATCCAGCGATGGACGATCGCCTCGCCTTCCTCAAGCCCCAGCTTCTGCAGCATGCCGTCCATGCGCTCCGACCCGAAGATGCGCATCAGGTCGTCTTCCAGGCTGACGAAGAATTTCGACGCGCCGGGATCGCCCTGACGCCCCGCGCGACCGCGCAACTGGTTATCGATGCGCCTCGATTCATGGCGTTCCGTGCCCAGCACGAACAGCCCGCCCGCTTCCAGTACCACCGCCTTCTTCTTTTCGATGTCGGCCTTGATCTGTTCGGTTTTCTTGGCGCGTTTGGCCTCGTCCTCGATGCCTTCCAGCTCTTTCCACAGGCGCATTTCCAGGTTGCCGCCAAGCTGGATGTCGGTGCCGCGGCCGGCCATGTTGGTGGCGATGGTCACCGCCCCGGGCGTGCCGGCCTCGGCGATGATATAGGCCTCGTTTTCGTGCTGGCGCGCATTCAGCACATTGTGCTTGACCTTGTGTTTCTTCAGCATCGCGGCAAGCTCTTCCGACTTCTCGATGCTGACGGTGCCGACCAGGACCGGTTGCTTATTCTTGTGGCATTCCCTGATCTGCTCGAGGATCGCATCACGCTTCTCGCGTTCGGACCGGTAGACCTCGTCGTCCATATCCGCGCGGATCATCGGCTGGTTGGTCGGCATTTCGATTACTTCCAGCGAGTAAATTTCGCCGAATTCGCCGGCCTCCGTCATCGCCGTGCCGGTCATGCCGGACAGCTTCGGGTAAAGGCGGAAATAGTTCTGGAAGGTGATCGAAGCCAGCGTCTGGTTCTCGTTCTGGATACTGACGCGCTCCTTGGCTTCCAGCGCCTGGTGCAGGCCGTCCGAATAACGCCGGCCCTCCATCATGCGGCCGGTGAACTCGTCGATGATGACGACTTTGTCGTCCTTGACGATGTAATCCACGTCGCGGGTGAAGCTCTTGTGCGCCTTCAGCGCCTGGTTGGAATGATGCACCAGGCTGACATTCTGCAGGTCGTACATTCCGCCCTCGGTCAGCAACCCTTCCTGCCGGAGCAACTCCTCCATATGGGTCTGGCCGTCCTCGGTCAGCGTTACCGCCTTCTGCTTTTCGTCCTTCTCGTAGTCGTCCTCGCCCAGCTTCGGGATCAGCGCGTCGGCGCGGCGGTATAGTTCCGACGAATCCTCCGCCTGGCCCGAGATGATCAGCGGCGTGCGCGCCTCGTCGATCAGGATCGAGTCGACCTCGTCAACGATGGCGTAGTTGAATTCCCGCTGCACCATGTCGCCCAGCCGGAACTTCATATTGTCGCGCAGATAGTCGAAGCCGAGTTCGTTGTTGGTGCCGTAGGTGATGTCGCAGGCGTAGGCCGCACGGCGCTCGTCGTCGGTCAACTCATGCACGATGCAGTCGACGCTCATGCCGAGGAATTCGTATATCTGGCCCATCCAGCCGGCGTCGCGCTTGGCCAGATAGTCGTTGACCGTGACCACATGCACGCCCAGGCCCGAGAGCGCATTGAGATAGACCGGCAGCGTGGCCACCAGCGTCTTGCCCTCACCGGTTTTCATTTCGGTGATGCGGCCTTCATGCAGGATGATGCCGCCCAGAATCTGGACGTCGTAATGGCGCTGGCCCAGGGTCCGTTTGGCGGCCTCGCGCACGGTGGCGAAGGCGTCGACCAGCAGGTCGTCCACCGACTCGCCCTCCTCGCAGCGCTTGCGCAGCCAGTCGGTGCGGGCGCGAACCTCGTCGTCCGACAGGGCTTCGAGTTCCGGCTCCGCCGCGTTGATCGCATCGACCGTGCCGCTGTGGCTTTTCAGGATGCGCTCGTTCGCCGAACCGAAGAGCCCCTTGAGCAACCCGACGAAGAATTCGAGCAAATCGCCAATCATGAATAAAATAACCCCGGATCTGAATGAATCGCAACAGGCGGCGCGAACAGGTGCGCCGGGCCGCGAATGTCACATAAGGGGCCGGGGACTTCCTGTCAACGACGCGGGCGATTGCGCGGTCGTCTTCAAATCTTGTTCATCGCCTGTTTATCCGGCGTTTGCGATCCTTGTGGCTTGGGGGCGAATATGCTTTAAGCGCCCTCGAGAAATGGGCAACGGCCCGACCAAGCAATCATGTTAAGAGGATCCTTTTATGGCAAAACTAAAGATGGCCTTCATCGCCCTGGCAGGAATTGGCTTGATGGCCGGCGCTTATGCATGGCTAGGCAACCAACCGGCAGCGGTCGCGCAGACCGAGGGTGATGTGGTGATCGCGACGGTGAATGGCGAGAACATTTACCGCGGCGAATTCGAGGATGCCTATGCCCAGCTTCCGCCCCAGGCCCAGCAGATGGGCATGGAGGCGATCTTTCCGCTGCTGCTGGAGCGCATGGTCGACGAAAAGCTGATCGGCATCGCGGCCGGCAAGGCGATTCCGGCTGACGACCCCGAGGTCGAGAAGCAGATGGCGGGGCTGCGCGAGCGGATCGTCATGCAGGTCTATTTCGAGCGCGAAATCAATGCGAAGCTGACCGACGAAGTGCTGCGCCAGCGCTACGACCAGTGGAAGGAAGCCAACCCGGCCCCGTCGGAAGTTCACGCCCGCCACATCCTGCTGGAGACCGAGGAAAAGGCCAAGGAAGTGCTGGCGGAGGTGCAGGGCGGCAAGGAATTCGCCGCGGCCGCCCAGGAGCATTCCACCGGACCCAGCGGTCCCAACGGCGGCGATCTTGGCTTCTTTACCCCTGATCAGATGGTCAAGCCGTTTGCTGACGCGGCCTTCGCCATGGAGCCGGGCCAGGTTTCGGCCGAGCCGGTCAAGACCGATTTCGGCTGGCATATCATCAAGGTCGAGGATCGCCGCGAGCAGGCGCAGTCTGGTTTCGAGGAAATGAAGGACCAACTGTCCCAGGAAGCGACCCAGGAAATCGCTGCCGAGATGATGGCGGGCTTCCGCGAGGGCGCCGAAATCGAGACCTTTGATATCGATGGCAACCCGATACCGGCCGAGGAAGAGGCTCTCGCAACGGAAGGCGAGCAGCCGGCCGCGGAAGAGGCCTCCGAGGTCGAGGGCGAGCAGCCGGCCGCGGAAGATGTCTCCGCCGCCGAGAGTGAGCAACCCGCCGAAAGTGGCGAGGAGCAACCGGCGCAGCAGTAACCACGATGACCGGCGTCTCCCCCTTCGCGCCCGCGCGCTTCCCCGATCTCGAGCCGGTTGCCGGCGTCAGATTCGCGGGCGCGGCGACCGGGCTCAAGAAGGCAAAAGGCGTGCACGACCTGATGCTGGCGGAATTCTCGCCGGGGACGACGGCGGCCGGCGTCTATACGCGCTCGCTCTGCCCGTCCGCGCCGGTGGAATGGTGCCGTGGCATATTGCCCGGAGGCAAGGCGCGCGGCCTCGTGGTCAATTCCGGAAACGCCAACGCCTTCACCGGCACGAAAGGCGACCGGACGGTCGAGGCCACCGTGAAGGCGGCGGCGGAAATCCTGAATGCGAGGCCGCGGGAGATTTTCGTCGCCTCGACCGGCGTGATCGGCAATATCCTGCCCGCCGACGCCATCCCGCAGCGCCTGCCGGCCCTGGCAAAGTCGCTCGCCGCCGGCGCCTGGCAAGACGCCGCGCGGGCGATCATGACCACCGATACCTTCCCCAAGGCCGCATCCCGCACGGCGCGGATCGGCGATGGCCAAGTCACCATCGCCGGTATCGCCAAGGGATCGGGCATGATTGCGCCAGACATGGCGACCATGCTGTCCTTCGTCTTTACCGATGCGAAAATCCCGGCCGATGTGCTGCAGGCGGTGCTGAAGCGCGGCGCCGACCGTTCCTTCAACGCCATCACCGTGGACAGCGATACCTCCACCAGCGACACGCTGATGCTGTTCGCCACCGGCCAGGCGAAACATCCCAAGGTGACCGCCGCCAGTGACAGGCTGCTCGCCGATTTCCGCCGCGCGGTGGAAGAGGTTCTGGTTGATCTGGCGACCCAGGTGGTCAAGGACGGCGAGGGCGCATCGAAATTCATCACCATCGACGTGACCGGCGCGGCCTCGGCCCGCGCGGCGCGGCGCATCGGCCTTTCCATCGCCAACTCGCCGCTGGTTAAAACCGCGATCGCCGGCGAGGATGCCAATTGGGGCCGCATCGTCATGGCCGTCGGCAAGGCCGGCGAGAAGGCAGACCGCGACCGGCTGTCGATATCCATGGGTGGCGTGCAGATCACCAAAGACGGCCAACTGCTGCCCGATTACGAAGAGGCGCCGGTGGCCAAACATCTGAAGGGCCGCGAGGTGAATATCGCCGTCGATATCGGCATCGGCCACGGCCGCGCCCGCGTATGGACCTGCGATCT
>DAOVHN010000488.1 GCA_030671915.1 Pseudomonadota bacterium | reverse complement strand
GGGAAGATGGCGGCGCTGTGGTGGGTCAGCCCGTCCACCAGGACGTGCTTGTACTTGACGAATTTGGGGACGAGAACCTCGTTCCAGAAATCGACGAATTCGGTGTTCGCATCGGGTGTGTTGACAGTGCTCATGACCAACCTCTCTCGATTTTGGGCTTAGCCGCGGCGTGTCGCGGCCGCCCGGTTATTCCCGGCCACGGCGACGCCTGTCATGGAGTATATGCGAAAATATCGATCCACGCACCCGTAACGCGTTGCAGCGCGTCGCCATCACCCGCTATGCCTTGATCTTGTAGCCCGTCGCGAACAGGCGCCAGCAGAGCAGCCACAGCGCCGCATTCACCGCCAGCAGGACGACGCAGCCCGTCCAGGGGTCGGCGACGGCCGTGCCGGTGAGGCCGTAGCGCATGCCGTCGATCACGTACCAGGCGGGGTTCAACTCCGCCACGGCCCGGAAGGCTTCCGGCAGCCGGTCGAGCGAGAAGAACACGCCCGACATATAGAGCGCCGGGATGACGATGAAGGTCTGCACGCCGGTGATATGATCCCACTTGTCGGCCCACAGCCCACCGGCCAGCCCGACCAGCCCCAGCATCGACCCGCCGGCGAAGGCGAAGAACAACAGCGCCACCGGATCGGCCGGTAGGGCGGCCAGGAAGGGTAGCAATATGGCCCAGGTCGCAATCCCGGTGAGGACCGCCGACACAGCGGCCATCAGGGCGAAACCGGTGGTCATTTCAGCGGGCGTCAGCGGCGCGCCGACGACGTCGGTGATCATGCCTTCCAGCTTGTCGTAGACCATCATGAAAGCGGTGGATTCGAAGCCGCGCTCCAGCACCACATAGGCAATCAGACCCGGCACCAGGAAGGCGTTGAAATCCAGCCCGCCCATGGTGACGCTGACGCCGCCCAGCGCCAGTTGGAAGATGAAGGCGAACAGTAGCGACTGCAGCGCCGGGGCAGCGATTGTGATTTTCCAGATTTCCAGACCGCGCAGAAAGTCGCGCAGGAACAACGTCCACAGGCCGATCCAGCTCACCCGCCCGAACCGGCGGGCGCACGGGGCATCGTCGGCCGGGACGTCGCGCGGGGTCATCTCACGGCTTCAGCTTGTAGCCGATGCTGAACAGGCGCCAAGCCAACAGCAGCAAAACCGTATCGACGCCCGCCATTACCGCCACGCCCAGCATCGGGGTGGTGTCGGAAACGCCGGTAAAGCCATAGCGGAACCCGTCGATCATGTAAAAGAACGGGTTGAAATGCGCCACTACCTGGAACGCCTCCGGCAGGCGCTTGATCGAATAGAAGGTGCCCGACAGGAAGGCGAAGGGGGTGATGACGAAGTTGGTCACCGCCGCCATATGGTCGAACTTTTCCGACCAGATCCCGCCCAGCATGCCCAGCAGCGCCAGCATCAGCGAGGCCGAGAAGGCATGGAACAGCACGAAAAACGGATGCTGGATCGAGAAATCGACGAAAAAGGACATGCCGGTTACCGTCGCGGTGCCGACGATCAACCCGCGCGTCGTGCCACCCATGGCGAAGCCCACTGTCAGTTCCGCCGCCGACAGCGGCGGCATCAGCACATCGACGATATTGCCCTGAACCTTGGCAATCACCAGCGACGACGAGGTATTGGCGAAGGAATTCTGCACCATCGACATCATGATCAGTCCCGGCGCCAGGAACTGCGCGAAGGGCACGCCGTTCACCACCTCGACCGCGCGCCCCAGCGCCAGCGTGAAGACCGCCAGAAACAGCAGCGTCGTCACCACGGGCGCGGCGACGGTCTGGGTGAAAACGTTAAGGAAGCGCCGTACCTCCTTCTGATACAGCGTCCAGAGGCCGAGCCAGTTAACGGCGCCGATGTGGCGCGGTGTCGGGTAATCCGTCATCATGTCCCGATAAGATAGTCCGCCAAACGGCGCGCACCATACTCCCGCTGGCACGGCCGGGCAAGACGGGCGGGACGCGCTTGTGATATTGAGCCAGTATGACCGAGGACAAGGCACCGGATAAAGGGAAACAGGGCCGCCGGCCGCCGAAGATGGCGACGGCGAAGCATCTGGAGAATGTGGCGCTATGGTATCTGCAGCGCTTCGCGGCATCGGCCGACAGTCTGCGCCGGGTGCTGATGCGCCGGGTCGAGAAATCCGCCCGCGCCCACGATACCGACCGCGACGAAGGCGCGGCATTCGTCGAGGATATCATTGCGCGGTTCCGTGCGAGCAGCCTGCTGGATGACCGGGTTTACGCCGAGGGCCGCACGCTCAGCCTGCATCGCCGCGGCATCTCGACCCGGGCCATCCGCGCGCGCCTGGCCGCCAAGGGCGTCGGCGCCGACGATATCGACGCGGCGCTCGCCATGCTGCGAGACCAGACGGCAGACCCCGACCTGGCCGCTGCCATCGCTTATGCGCGGCGGCGCCGCATCGGCCCCTACCGCACCCGTGGCGACCGCGAAGAAATGCGTGAACGCGATCTCGCCGCGCTGGCCCGCCAAGGCTTCGGCTACGACATCGCGCGCCGGGTAATCGAGGCGCTGGACATCGGCGAACTGGAAGCGGGAACCCGTCTCTAGCAAAGACCGCAAGAAACGGAATGCCGCCAGGGACCGGACAGCCTATAGCTGAAAAACCAACAACGTACGAACGGACGGGCAATGCAGCAAATCTCGCGGACCATGGGGCCGGCGCAATGGACGACCCTCATTATCCTGTCGATCTTGTGGGGCGGCTCTTTCTTTTTCGCCGAGGTCGCGATCACCGCCCTGCCGCCCTTCACCATCGTGCTGTTGCGGGTCGGGTTGGCGGCGCTGGCGCTGCATGTCTTCCT
>DAOVHN010000172.1 GCA_030671915.1 Pseudomonadota bacterium | reverse complement strand
GTTGCTGCGCACCCGCGTCGATCTCGCGATGGAGGCCCAGAACCGCGACCTGCAGCGCTCCATGGACCGCCGCGCCAGGCTGCAGCTTCGCCTCCAGGAAACGGTTGAGGGCCTGTCGGTCGCGGCGATCAGCTATTGTCTGGTCGGGCTGGTCGGCTATGCGGCCAAGGGAGTCGCCGCCGCCGGGCTGCCGGTACCCGTGGAGCTGGTCACCGGCCTTTCTATTCCCGTGGTGGTTCTCATCGTCTGGTCGGCCCTGCAGCGGGTTCGCCGCAGGCTTGCGCGCGACGACGATGCCGCCGAGAATTGACATAGATCAAGAATCAGCGGAAATCGCTTGCGACATAATGTCGCGCGGAGTAAGGGTGAAAAAATCCCGTAATTCCGAGGGCCTGAAACATAAAAGGTTTTTCGGATTCCGATGCCGAGGGGGATGCTGCCTCCATGGCGCTTGATTGGCGGCTGCGACTGGCTAGTATGCCGCGCAGAATTCCAACGGGACCCTTGGCGGGCTGAATCCGCCCACGGGTGAACCCGGTTCAATTGGCTGGTGTCAGAGACGGGAGAGACCACCGTGACTATGCGATTGGCCGCGCTTGCGGCATTTCTGCTGACGATCATGAGCGGCGTTGCGTTCGCCGACGGCATCCCCACCGAATGGCAAGTAGGCTTCCAGGAAGCCGCCTCGCCGTCGATGGAACGGATCGTCGATTTTCACAATCTGCTTTTGTGGCTGATCACGGCGATTTCGCTGTTCGTCCTTGCCTTGCTGGTGATCGTGGTCGTCAGGTTTAACGAGAAGGCGAACCCCACGCCCTCGAAGACCACGCACAATACGATGATCGAGGTCATCTGGACGGCAGTGCCCGTGATCATCCTGGTCTGGCTTTTCATCCCATCATACAACTTGATGGTAACGAACGACCGGGTCGAGGACGCCGACATGACGGTGAAGGTCATCGGCCACCAGTGGTACTGGAGCTACGAATATCCCGATCACGGCAACTTCACCTTCGATGCCAACATGACCCTTGAAGAGGACCTCGAGGACAAGAGCCTGCGCATGATGGAGACGGACAATCACGTGGTCCTTCCCGTCGGCAAGAAGGTGCGCCTTCTGTTTACTGCCGACGACGTGCTTCATTCCTGGGGCATTCCGGCATTGGGCATCAAGCTGGATGCGGTTCCCGGCCGGCTGAACGAAACCTGGGTCGAGATCACCAAGCCCGGCATGTATTACGGTTTCTGTTCCGAGCTTTGCGGCGTGAACCATTCCTATATGCCGGTCGCCATCAAGGCGGTCAGCGAGGACGAGTTCAACGCCTGGGTAGAAACCGCCAGGGAAGAATTCGCCCGTGTTGACGAGCCGGCGGAAAGCAACACCCGCCTGGCGCAGACCACCCCCGTCGAGTAAGCGGCGCGAGAAAGAGGGACTTTTACAATGGCCACCGAGACTTCTGGCGCACACGCGCACGACGATCATCACACCCCGAC
This sequence comes from Pseudomonadota bacterium, assembly GCA_030671915.1. Classification (GTDB taxonomy): domain Bacteria; phylum Pseudomonadota; class Alphaproteobacteria; order UBA8366; family JADFVY01; genus JADFVY01. Next base: position 4,432 of record DAOVHN010000172.1, on the reverse strand, counting down.
CGGTTTCCGGCGCTGGCTCTATTCCACGAACCACAAGGACATCGGCACGATGTACCTGATCCTGGCCTTCGTGGCCGGGCTCGTCGGTCTCGCCGCGTCCATCTATATGCGCATGGAGCTCATGGAGCCGGGCGTGCAGTTCATGACCATGGACGGCGAGCCCGACGGCCACCTGTGGAATACCATCATCACCGCCCACGGCCTGATCATGGTGTTCTTCGTGGTCATGCCGGCGCTGATCGGCGGGTTCGGCAACTGGTTCGTGCCGCTGATGATCGGCGCGCCCGACATGGCCTTCCCGCGCATGAACAATATCAGCTTCTGGCTGCTGCCGCCGGCGCTGACGCTGCTGGTGCTGTCGGCCGTGATCGGCGGCGGCGCGGGTACCGGATGGACGGTCTATCCGCCGCTTTCCAGCGTGCTGGGCCACCCGGACGCCGGCGTGGACATGGCGATTTTCGCGCTGCATCTGGCGGGCGCTTCGTCGATCCTGGGCGCCATCAACTTCATCACCACGATCTTCAACATGCGTTCGCCCGGCATGACCCTGCACAAGATGCCGCTGTTCGTGTGGTCGATACTGGTGACGGCCTTCCTGCTGGTGCTGTCTCTGCCGGTTCTCGGCGGCGCCATCACCATGCTGCTGACCGACCGTAACTTCGGCACCACCTTCTTTATCCCCGAAGGCGGTGGCGACCCGCTCCTGTTCCAGCATCTGTTCTGGTTCTTCGGTCATCCCGAAGTCTACATCATGATCCTGCCGGGATTCGGCATCATCAGCCAGATCGTCTCTACCTTCTCGAGAAAGCCGATCTTCGGTTACCTGGGCATGGCCTATGCGATGGTGGCGATCGGCTTCGTCGGGTTCATCGTGTGGGCGCACCACATGTATACGGTGGGTATGGACATCGACATGCGCGTCTATTTCACCGCGGCCACCCTGGTTATCGCGGTGCCCACGGGCGTGAAGATATTCAGCTGGATCGCCACGATGTGGGGCGGTTCGCTGCGCTTCGATACCCCGATGCTATGGGCGATCGGCTTCATCTTCCTGTTCACCGTCGGCGGCGTGACCGGCGTGGTGCTGGCCAATGCCGGCATGGATGTGGCGTTGCACGACACCTATTACGTCGTGGGGCATTTCCATTACGTGCTTTCGGTCGGCGCGGTGTCGGCGATCTTTGCCGGGATGTACTACTGGTTCCCGAAAATGACGGGCCGGATGTACAGCGAGAGGCTGGGCAAGATTCAGTTCTGGACCGCCTTCATCGGCTTCAACCTGACCTTTTTCCCGATGCATTTCTCGGGCCTGGCGGGCATGCCGCGCCGCTATCTGGACTATCCGGACGCGTTTGCGGGATGGAACGCGATCTCATCCTACGGCTCCTATATCACGGGTCTGTCGACGCTGCTGTTCATCTACATCATGTGGAGTGCGTACCGCAGCGGCCCGAAGGTTGAGGCCAATTATTGGGGCGAAGGCGCGACGACCCTGGAGTGGACCGTTTCCTCTCCGCCGCCGTTCCATACCTTCGAGGAGCAGCCGGTCATCAAGTAATGACTATTTGCTGAAGACGGAAACCCATGTCCGATACCGCATATCGCATGACAGCCCAGACCGGCGGAGTTGCAAGCTCCGTCGGCGCGGGCGATTTCTTCGCACTGTTGAAGCCGCGCGTGATGTCGCTCGTGGTTTTCACCGGGTTTGTCGGCCTCTGGATCGCGCCGGGTGATCTTCACCCGGTTCTGGCCGCGGTCGCGGTGCTGTGCATCGCGGTCGGGTCCGGTGCGGCCGGGGCGATCAATATGTGGTTCGACCGGGATATCGACGCGGTGATGAGGCGCACGAAAAACCGGCCGATTCCCGCGGGCAAGGTGGCGCCGGGCGAGGCGCTGGGCTTCGGGATATTTTTGTCGGTGGCGTCGGTCAGCATGATGGCGCTGATGGTGAATTGGGCGGCCGGTACGCTGCTGGCGGCCGCTATCCTGTTCTATGTCTTCGTCTATACGATCTGGTTGAAGCGCCGCACGCCGCAGAACATCGTGATCGGCGGCGCGGCGGGGGCCTTCCCGCCGATGATCGGCTGGGCCGCGGTGACCGGGTCTGTGTCGATCGAATCGATGGCGCTGTTCGCGCTGATCTTCTTCTGGACGCCGCCGCATTTCTGGGCGCTGTCGCTTTATCGCTGCGGCGACTATCAGGATGCCGGCGTGCCGATGCTGCCGGTGGTGGCGGGCAAGGAAGCGACACGGCGGCAGATGCTGTTCTATACGCTGTTGCTGATCCCGGTTTCGCTGGCGCCGTTTTGGCTTGGTATCGCCGGATGGGTTTACGGTGGCGCCGCCTTGTTGCTCAGCCTGGGCTTCCTGGGTCATGCGATTGCGGTCATGCGCGATCACGGGGACCGCCCGGCCAAGCGTATGTTTGGATTTTCCCTGATTTATCTCGCGGCGCTGTTCGCGCTGCTGATCGTCGATCGCGCGCCGGGCGTTCTGGGATAATGGCGCCATGTCGGAACTGGTTATGAACGAGAACGAAAAGCAGAACGGCGAAGCGGCGGATGACCGCCAGCCGAGCGAGATGCATCGCCGCCAGCGGGGTAAGAACATCGCAGTGGCAGTAGTGCTGTTCGGCATGGTCGTGCTGTTCTATGTCGTCGCCATCGTGAAGATTGGCGGGGGCTGAACCATGAGCGCCGAACTCAACCGCCGAAACAAGCGTACGATGGCCGCCATTCTTGGCGCCGTTGCAGGGATGATCGGCCTGGCTTATGCCTCGGTGCCGCTGTACGACCTGTTCTGCAGAGTCACCGGATTCGGCGGAACGCCCGGCATTGCGCAGGCACCGTCGGAGGTGACCGAGGATCGCGCAATCACCGTGCGCTTCGATTCCAGGGTCAATAGCAACCTGGCCTGGCGTTTCGCGCCGGCGCAGGCGCCGATGACGATCAAGGTGGGCGAGACGGCGCTGGCCTTTTTCCGGGCCGAAAGCGTGGCCGACGGTCCGACCATCGGCACGGCGACCTTCAATGTGACGCCGCTGAAGGTGGCGAAGTACGTGGATAAGATCGATTGCTTCTGCTTCACCGAGCAACGGCTCGAAGCGGGCGAGTCGGTCGATATGGCGGTTTCCTTTTTCGTCGACCCGGCGATCATGGAAGACCGTCTTCTTGACGATGTAAACACCATCACCCTGTCCTATACCTTCTTTCCCAAGCACGGGACCGAAGGCGGGAAGGTCGCCGCCATCGCGGCGGCCCCGCCCGGTGGGACGATACAGTGAATTTGGTTCGACCCTTTAAAGTTACGGAACGGGACAAGCGAGGAAACAGGATATGAGCGTCGAAGTTAAACATGATTACCATATGGTGGACCCGAGCCCGTGGCCCGCGCTGGGCGCACTGGGGGGGTTCACCGCGGCTTTCGGGCTGGTTCTCTTCATGCACCCTGAAATGCTGGGCGGCATTGGCGAGATCTTCGGTATCGCGACCATCTTCCCGGGCATCCTGCTGATCGCCGCGACCATGGTTTTCTGGTGGCGCGACGTGATCAGGGAGGCCACCTTCCAGGGGCACCACACGCCGGTCGTCCAGTTGGGCCTGCGTTACGGCATGTTCCTGTTCATCGCGTCGGAAGTGATGTTCTTCGCCGCCTTTTTCTGGGCTTTCTTCGACTCCAGCCTGTTCCCGCGGGTCGATCCCGCGGTATGGCCACCGGAAGGCGTCGAAACCTTCAACCCGTGGGGACTGCCGCTGATCAATACGGTGATCCTTGTCACCTCCAGCTTCACGGTCACGCTCTCGCACAGGGCCCTGGAACGCGGCGACCAGAAATGGAACGTCAACTGGCTGATCGTCACTGTCATCCTGGGCGTGCTGTTCACCGGGCTGCAGGCCTTCGAATATTACCACGCGCCCTTCAACTTCGCCGACGGCATCTACCCGTCGACCTTCTTCATGGCAACGGGTTTTCACGGATTCCACGTAATCGTCGGCACGATCTTCCTGACGGTCTGCCTGTTCCGCGCCATCAAGGGCCACTTCAAGCCGGCACATCACTTCGGCTTCGAGGCGGCGGCCTGGTACTGGCATTTCGTCGACGTAGTCTGGATATTCCTGTTCTCCTGCGTCTATATCTGGGGCGGCTGAACTTGATCCTGTTTCGTTTCACCGGCGCGCCGGCGTTCCAGTAATGGAACCCCGCGCGCCGGTTTCTCCTTTCAGGGCGGGTATTCTGTGCCGCTGCCCGCGCTGCGGCGAAGGCAAGCTGTTTCGTGCCCTCCTCAAAGTCACGGATAAGTGCGCCGTCTGCGGCCTGGACCTCAGCGCCGAGGACAGCGCCGATGGCCCGGCATTCTTCGTCATGTCAATCGTTGGCGCGCTGGTCATCGCCATGGCGCTGTGGGTGGAGGTCACCTTCCGTCCGCCCCACT
>DAOVHN010000190.1 GCA_030671915.1 Pseudomonadota bacterium | reverse complement strand
GGCCCTGGTCCATGCAAGCATCTCCGGCTTTGGCCAGGAAGGTCCGCTTTCGGCCCGGCCCGCGTACGACATTATCGCCCAGGCCATGTCGGGCCTGATGAGCGTCACCGGAGAAGCGGACGGGCCGCCGACGCGCGTCGGCGAGTCCGTGGGCGATCTTTGCGCCGGACTGAACGCCTGCTGGTCGATCCTGGCCGCCATCCGCCATCGCGACCGGACCGGCGAGGGACAGCATCTTGATATCGCCATGACGGACTCGCTGATATCGATGATGGTGACGCCGCTGAGCCTGCACTTGTTCGCGGGCACAAACCCGGGGCGGACCGGCAACCGCCACCCGATCTCCACGCCCTTCGACAGCTATCCCTGCCGCAACGGCTATGTCGTCATAGCAGTTGCGAGCGATGCCCTGTTCGCGAGGTTCGCCAACGCCATGGGCCAGCCGGAACTGTCGGCGGACCCACGTTTTATCAGCGACGCCGAACGCACCAGGCATGAGCCCGAACTGCGCATCCTGATTACAGCCTGGACCGGCGGGCGGACGGTGGACGAGGCCGTCCGCGTACTGGACGAGGCGGGTGTCCCGGCATCGCCGATCCTTTCCGTGGCCGAGGCGGTGGCGAGCGAGCATGTCGAGGCAAGGGGGCTCGTCACGACCGCCGACCACCCGGTTGCCGGCGAGATACCCCTGGTTCGCCAGCCAGTGCGCTTTTCACAATGCCCCCCGGGGCCCGTTGCGCCGCCGCCGACGCTGGGCCAACACACCGACGAAGTGCTAAGCGCATTCCTGGATGCCGACGAGATCGCCGCGCTGCGCCGCGACGGCGTTATTTGAGGGGGCCGGCAGGTGGACTTCGTGATCGGCCAGGACGATGCGGCGCTGCGCGACGCCATCCGCCGCTTTGCACAAGAAAACCTGGCCCCGGGCGCGGCGCGCGCCGACCGGGACGCCGCTTTCCCCGAAGGCCATTTCGACAGCCTTGCGGAATTCGGCGCCATGGGGCTGAACCTGCCCGCCGATTATGGTGGCGCGGGCGCGCCGGCGACCGGGCTGGCGCTGGCAGTGGAGGAAATCGCGGCGGCCTGCGCGGCGACGGCATCCAGCGTGACCGCCCATTACCTGGCCACGGATGCGATCCTGCTGGGCGGCGGCGAGGCGATGCAAAAGCGCTGGCTGCCGGATGCCGCGGCCGGCCGTAAACTCGGGGCATTTGCGCTGACCGAGCCGGGTGCGGGTTCGGATCCCGCCGACATGTCGACGCTGGCCTTGCGCGAAGGGGACGGCTATCGCCTGCGAGGGACCAAGCATTTCATAACCAATGGCGGCTCCGCCAGCTTCGTCACCGTCTTTGCGAAGACCGATCCCACCCCCGGTTATCACGGCATATCGGCCTTCGTCGTCGCGGCGGGAACGCCAGGTTTCGAGGTCGGCGTGGCCGAGGACACCATGGGCATCCGGGCCAGCCGCATATACGAGCTGCGCTTCGACTGCCTCCTGCCAGCCGAGAATCTGATCGGCGAGGAAGGCAGCGGTTTCCGCACCGCCATGCGGGTACTGGACCGCGGCCGCGTCGAAATCGCGGCGGTGGCTTGCGGCATCGCGCGCGCGGCGCTGGAGGCGGCGCTGGGCTGGGTGCGGGAAAGAAAGATATCGGGCCAGCCGCTGGCGAATTTTCAGGCGATACAATTCATGCTGGCCGACATGAAGACGGAGTTGGAGGCGGCGCGGCTGATGACCCTGCGGGCGGCGGCGCTGCGCGAGACCGGCGAGCGCTTCACCCGCGAGGCCGCGATGGCCAAACTGTTCGCGTCGGAGATGGCGCAACGGGTCACCGATCTGGCGCTACAGATTCACGGCGGCTATGGCTATACGCGCGGCCTGCCGCTGGAGCGTTACGCCCGGGACGCCCGCATCCTGCGCATCTTCGAGGGATCGTCTGAAATCCAGCGAAACATCATTGCGCGGTCCGAACTGAGTTAAACGCGCCCTTCCGCGTGCAGCTTCAGCGCGGCGTAGATCGTATCGCTGACCGGGGTGGGCACGCCGAGTTCACGGCCGAGGCGCACCACCGCACCGGTCAGCCATTCAAGCTCCAGCCGGTTGCCGCGTTCCAGGTCGCCCAGCATTGATGCCTTCATTTCGCCGGGCAGGCCCTCGGCGAAGGCAATCTGCTTGTCCTCGATGCCGTCCTCCAGCCGCGCCCCCCTGGCGCGCCCGACGGCGACGGTCTCGGCGATCAGATTCGCGAACAGCCGGCGGGTGTCCGCATCGGCCAGGATCGGCCCGATCGGCATCCGGGTTGCCGCGGTAGTTCCGGCCAACGGCGCCAGGAATGCGAATTTCCGCCAGATATCCGCGGTAATGTCGGGCGAGACGGAGGTCTCGAAACCCGCCTTCCCGCAGGCGGCGTCGAATGCCTCCAGGCGCGGGCTCGCGCGCCCGTCCAGCTCGCCGTATTTCAGCCAGGCCATGGTGCCCGTATGCCGGATCACGCCGGGCTCGTCGATCAGGGCGGCGATCGCGGCGACGCCGCCGACTGCATGCCGGTCCCCCAGCACCGCGGCGACCCGATCTTCCGCATCGACGCCGTTCTGGAAGCAGATCACCGCCGTGTCCGGCCCGATCAGCGGTTTACACGCCTCGGCCGCCGTATCCACGTCCCACAGCTTGACGCAGAACATCACCACATCCACGGGCCCGATCGCGGCGGGGTCGCTCACCGCCTTCGCAGGCTGCACCAGCATGTCGCCGGTGGGGCTGAAAACCTTCAGCCCCTTCTCGCGGATCGCGGCGCCATGCACGCCGCGCGCGATGAAGGTCACGTCCTCGCCGGCCAGCGCCAGCTTCGCCCCGAACCACCCGCCGACGCCGCCCGTCCCCATGACGGCAATTTTCATGGCCCGCGCCTCAGCTCAGGGCGGCGCAGGCGCGCTGGATGCGCTGGCAGGCGTCCTCCAGGGCCTCGGTGGAGGTAGCGTAGGAAATACGGAAATACGGGCTGAGGCCGAAGGCCTCGCCATGCACCGCGGCCACGCCTTCCGACTCCAGCAGGTAGGTCACGAAATCCTCGTCGGTTTCGATCGCCTTGCCTTCCGGCGTTTTCTTGCCCATCAGGCCGGCGCAGGAGGGATAGACGTAGAACGCGCCCTCGGGCGTCGCACAGGTCAGCCCGCTGGCCTGGTTGAGCATAGATACGACGAGATCCCGGCGTTCCTTGAACACCTTGTTATGCTCGGCAATGAACGAATGATCGCCGTCCAGGGCGGCGACCGAGGCCCACTGGCTGATCGTCGAGGTGCTGGTGGTCGACTGCGACTGGATCTTGTTCATCGCCTTGATGAGTTCCACCGACCCCGCCGCGTAACCGACGCGCCAGCCGGTCATGCAGTAGGCCTTGGAAAGGCCGTTGAGGGTCAGCGTGCGGTCATAGAGTTCCGGCACGACCTGGGCGATGGTGGTGAATTCGAAATCGTCATAGATGATGAACTCGTATATGTCGTCGGACATCACCCAGACATGGGGGTGCTTCTTCAGTACTTCGCCCAGCGCCGCCAGGTCGCCGCGGGTATAGGCGGCGCCCGTCGGGTTGGACGGCGAGTTCAGGATCAGCCACTTCGTTTTCGGCGTGATTGCGGCCTCCAGCATCGCCGGCGTCAGCTTGAAGTTGGCGCTCTCGGGGCAGTCGACGATCACTGGCTCGCCCTCGGCCAGCAGCGTGATGTCGGGATAGCTGACCCAGTAGGGCGCCGGGATGATCACCTCGTCACCCGGATTCAGGGTCGACATCATCGCGTTGTAGATGCTCTGCTTGCCGCCGCAATTGACCGTGATCTGGTCGGGCGTATAGGTCAGATCGTTGTCGCGCTTGAACTTGTCGCAGATGGCGCGGCGCAACTCGGCGACGCCGGCGACCGGCGCGTATTTGGTCTTGCCGGCGGCCATCGCATCGGCCGCGGCCTGCTTGATATGTTCCGGCGTATCGAAATCCGGTTCGCCCGCGCCCAAGCCGATGACATCCTCGCCGGCGGCTTTCAGCTCGGCGGCCTTGTTGGAGACGGCGACGGTGGGCGAAGGCTTGATGCGTGACAAACGGTCGGCGATGAAGGCCATGGCTGAAATTCCCGGGACTTTGCGGTTGGATGGTCGAACGGGCGCACACTAGTCCCAGGGGCCGCCGCTTTCAACGGGCAAAGAGGCCCCAATCGTTATTTTCGCGGATCGAGGATGCCGCCAGCGACGTCGCTCGGCACCGCCGGAATCATGCCTCCATACTCCTTGTTTTCCGGCCCGCGGTCGTCGTCAGATACAGGCCGGCGGCGATGACGGCTGCACCCACCGCATGATAGAGGAAAAGACGCTCGCCAAGGAAGGCCACGGCGGCGCCGGTCGCGAACATCGGAATCAGATGGATGAAAAGCCCGGCCCTTGTCGGCCCCACTACCTCCACCGCGCGGTTGAAGAAGATGAAGGCCGCGACCGAGGCCATCAGCGACACGTAGGCGATCATGGCCAGCGACTGCCAGTCCATGGGCATCGCGCGGACGTTCGCCGTCTCCCACAGATAGGCCGGCAGTATGAACAGCACCGCCGGCGCCATGCTGCAGACCAGCACGGTATTGGGGTGCAGGTCGGCGGGCCGCCAGCGCACCAGCGTCGAATAGAGCGACCACAGGATCATCGCGGCAACCTCCACCAGGTCGCCAGGGGCCAGGCCGTGCGACAGCACCGCCATCGGATCGCCCCGCGTGACGATCGCAGCCACGCCGAGGAAGGACAGCAGAATCCCGGCCCCCTGGCGCGGGGTCATCCGGTCACCCCAGAACATCCAGGCCATGAGGGGAATGGCCACCGGCGTAATCGCCAGGATCAGCGAAACATTGACCGCGGTGGTCAGGTTCAGGGCGGTATATTGCAGCGAATGGAAGGCCGCCATGCCGGTGAATCCCAGCAACGCCAGATAGCGCCATTCGCGGCGCACCGCCGGCCATTGGGCACGGACCAGCCCGACGGTGAAGGGCAGCATGACGGCCAGCGCCACCGCCCAGCGCCAGAAATTCAACGCGATCGGCGGAATATCAGCATGCAGCGCGCGCGCCAGCACGATATTCCCGGCCCAGAACATCGAGGACAGGGCCAGGAAAACCCAGGCAAGGTTGTGCGACGGCAATTTCGGCGACATGGCGCGCGAGGCTAATGCAGCCGAACAGTCGCGACAATGGGGATAATCAGGCTGCTGAAAAATAGGGCGGGCCGACACCGATGACGCGGGCTCCCCGCTGACCTATATTCAGGACATGAGCGAAGCCGCCACGATATCAAAACCCGAACGCCCCCGGTCCGAGGGCGGGGTGGCGTTCGAGCTCGTCTCCGACTACCAGCCGGCCGGCGACCAGCCGAAAGCGATCGCGGAGCTGGTCGAGGGTCTGAAGGGCGGCGAGCGCGACCAGGTGCTGTTGGGGGTGACCGGGTCGGGCAAGACCTTCACCGCCGCGCAGGTCATCCAGCTAACCCAGCGCCCGGCGCTGATACTGGCGCCCAACAAGACGCTGGCGGCCCAGCTCTATGGCGAGATGAAGAGCTTCTTCCCGAACAACGCGGTGGAGTATTTCGTCTCCTACTACGACTACTACCAGCCGGAAGCCTACGTGCCGCGCACCGACACCTTCGTCGAGAAGGAATC
>DAOVHN010000098.1 GCA_030671915.1 Pseudomonadota bacterium | reverse complement strand
TGGAAAGGGAGACCCTCTATGTTTCACTGCCACTGGCCCGGTTGATGACGGTAGCGGAATTCGCCGCCGTCGTCGGGCATGAGCTGGGCCATTTCCGCGGTAAGGACACGATATACAGCTTGAAGTTCGCCCCCGCCTATGCGGGTCTGGCCGAGGCGCTGGCCGCCACCAGGTATGAAAAGGGCGAGAAGCTGTTCTGGATCGCCAAGCTGCCGGCCCGCGCCATGCTGTCGCTGACCATGAATGTTTTCGCCATGAACAAGGGCGCGCTGAGCCGCGAACGCGAATTGCTTGCCGACCAGGCGGGCGCCGAGGCCTCGTCGCCGAAGGCGCTGGTTACGGCGCTGATAAAGATTTCAGCCTATTCGCAGCTGTGGGATGCGATCCACCGCGAAAACATCGACCGCCTGAACGACGGCCGGACGACCCGCAACCTCAGCAGCCTGCTGGAAAGCAGGGGGCGGCACGATATCGAGACCCACACGCTGGACGAAATCATCGATCTGGTCGCTAAACACAGCACAGCGCATCCCTTCGACACCCACCCCACGGTAAGCCAGCGCATGAAATCGCTGGGCGTCGAACGCGACGCAATCGACAAGGCTGACCTTCTGGTGCCAGAGAGCAGCGCCGCCTTGCTGTTCCGGAACTCGCTGGCGGTCGAGGAAAAGCTGACGGTCATGGAGCACAAGCTTATGAAATACCTGGGATACGTGGCCGCCACCGGCAAGGGCCGCCAGGACAGCACCCGCTACCTGGCGCCGATCTACCGGGCCGCCGCGGCAGTCATCATGATGGATGGCGAGATCAAGACCCAGGAAATCCACAAAGCGGAAGTCGCCGGCGCCGAGGCCTTCCCCGGATTCGACTCGACCGACTTCCGCCAGGCCTGCGACTATGTCGACGACACCCCCAACCCGATCATGCTGGCCGACGACCTGAACGACCGACTGAACCCGGATCAGAAGTCGGCGCTGGTCGCCTATCTGAAGGCCATCGCCGAGGCTGACGGCGAGGTCGACTGGGCCGAACAGGATTTCATCGAATCCGTGGCCGCTGAACTGGGCGTCTCGGCGGCCTGAGCGGGTATTATACCAAGGCTCACTGATAAAGACTCATGTGACCGGTTTCCCTTGTCCGCTCGTCAGGAGCGGCTCGCGCCGTGGTGCGTGCACCATAAGCGTACCGCGACGCCGCGAACGGTCAAGGGAAACCGGCCTCCGGTGGGGCTTCGCGGCCCGCCGGGTGCGTTGCGGCCCTTGAGCGATGCGGCCAGCATCGCTCCGCGGACCGCGCCTGCCCGGCGGACCGCGAAGCCCCATCACATGGGTCTTTATCAGTGAGCCTTGGTATTAGTTGTTTGCTGCGGTGGCCCGTCCCCCATTATGATGCCCGTCATGGCGGATAACAGGGGGAAAAAATGTACGACCTGATTCTGATGATTCATTTCCTGTCGCTGGGCGCGGGCCTTGGCATTTCGCTGACCATGTTCGTGCTCGGGCTACAGGCGGGCAAAATCCCGCCCGAGGAATTCCGCCCGATGATGGGCCGCATCGGCCTGGCGATGAAGAACGTCGCGATTGCCGGCATCACGCTGCTGGTGCTCTCCGGCATCGGCCTGGTGCTGGTGGAGCGGAGCATGGTCGCGGCGGGCGGCGGCTGGTTCCACGCCAAGATGGTCTTCGTCGCCGGTGTGGTGATTGCCTTCATTGTCGTACAGGTTAACCAGGCCCGCGCGCGCCGCGGCGAAAATCCGCCGGTCGCCGGGCGCAGGGCCATGCTGGCCGGGCGCGTGGCGCTGGCAAGCGCCGTGACCGCCACGATCCTGGCGGTGCTGGCCTTCGGGTGACCCGGCGGCAGACATTCCTCGACACGGCCGCGCGCCGGCGCCACCGGATGCGCAACCTGGCGCAATCCATATTGCTGCTGGGCGGGATGCTTGCGTTGCTGGCGCTTTGCGCCTGGGTACTGTTCGGCGGGGCGGCGGCCTTCTGGGCGCTGGCCGGCTGGGGGATCGCGCTATTGATCAGCCCGCGCGCCTCGCCGCGGCTCGTTCTCAGGCTGTACGGCGCAGCGCAACTGACCCCACAAAACTTCCCGCAGGGTTTCGCCATCCTGAAGCAACTGGCGCGCCGCGCCGAACTCGATCATATGCCATCCTTCTGGTATGTGCCCAGCCCGATCATGAACGCCTTCACCATGGGGCGCGGCGAGCGTGTGGCGGTCGTGGTGACCGACGGCATGATAAGCGCGCTGAACGCACGCGAATTCACCGGCGTGTTGGCCCATGAACTCAGCCATATCCGCAACGGCGACCTGTGGGTGATGATGCTGGCCGACAGCATCGGTCGGCTGACCAACCTGATGACCATCGCCGGCGGGTTGCTGCTGGTCGTCAACCTGCCGCTCCTACTGCTGGGCCGGGCGCAGATTTCCTGGACCTTCATCCTGCTGCTGCTGTTTGCGCCGACCGTCGCCAACCTGCTGCAGATGGGCCTGTCGCGAGCCCGCGAATACGATGCCGACCTGGAGGCCGCGGCGCTGACCGGCGATCCGGCGGGCCTTGCCTCGGGGCTCAACAAGCTGGAACATCAGGGCGCTGGCCTGTGGGAGAGGATATTCATGCCCGGCCACCGCCTGCCGGAACCCTCGCTGCTGCGCTCCCACCCGCCGACGGAAGAGCGCATCCGCCGCCTGCTGGCGCTCTACCCGCCGGAACCCATCGACCGTTTCGGCGAGGAGGAACCCTTCGAATTGGGGGCCCGGCGCATCCCCATCGCCCACCGCCCGCGCTGGCGCGTCACCGGCCTGTGGCATTAGAGCCCTTTCCGGTCAGATGGCGCGAACGGCCCCCGCTTCCATGCTCGCAATGTCCGCCGCCGTTGAGCGGTACGAGGCCGGGTCGGCGCCCATCATCGATTTGAAGGCGCGTGAGAAATGACTGCGGCTCGAATAGCCGACGCGGAACGCGATGGCCTTCACCGGCAGATTAGTGGCCGCCAGGAAGCGTGCAGCGCGGCGCAGTCGGACCTCCTTGACGAAATCCATCGGTGTGCGTCCAAAGGTTTTCCTGAACTGTTCGGCGAAGGTGGTGCGGCTCATGCCCGCAATATCGGCCAGTCTCTGCAGCGTGTGGCCCGCTTCGGGCTTATCGGTAATCGCCGCGATCGCCCGTCCCAGTTCCGGATTACTCGCCGCGGCAATCCAGGGCGCATAGCTGTCAGGCGCCGTTTCCGTCTGGCGGCGCAGCAATGCGATCAGGCATTGCTTCATCAGCATCTCGGCCAGGACGCGGGTGCCCGGCTTTGGAGCCGCCAGTTCGTCGAGCAATTGCCGAAAGGGGACACGAAAGGAGGTATCGTCGGAAACATCGACGACCAGCGGTTCGCGCAGGTGATCGAACAGCCCCGTAGTTTCCAGATGCATCGCACGTATGAAGCCACAGGCCAGTTTTATGCCCGGCGCACCCTTGCCGACCGTCAGGTTGTCCCAATCTTCGGGAAGCGGCTCGCAATCCGCATCTGAAGGCTGGATATCCGCGCCCTGCTCGTTCGAGACCGCCACGAGCGAACCAGGCGGTATGATCATAATCGTGTGCGGTTTCAACGCGAAATCCCGGCCGCCCGACTGCCAGGCAACCCCTTTTCCCGAGAGCACATAATGGACCGCGGTGTTGGTCTCCTCCTTGAGGATGAACTTCGCGTCCTGGCGCACCTCGCAGATCGCGAACGCTGAGACGCCGACTTCCAGACCCTCGATTAGCTGGTCCAGTTGCGTCATGACATGGCCCCGCGCCGCGGCTCGGCGATATGGCACGCATCTCCTATCGTAATGCACATCCCCCTGCTCAAAGTAGCTACCCTTCACAAAGTGGAGCCCATGGCAAGTGTAGGAGGATACAATAGGCGGAGACTCACGTCATTATTATGTTGAATAGAACAAAACCGGGCGACTACCGCGATTGAAAGGCCGAAACGAAAGGCGGGATATCCTCGCCATCCACGGGCCGCTCAGGCAACGCGAACTTTTCCCAGCGTCCCGTACTCAACGTTTTCCATGGAATGCGCCGTTGCTCTGTAAGTTGCGGGGTCCACGTCCATCATCGACTTGAAGGCCCGGGAGAAGTAACTCCGGCTCGCATAGCCGACGCGGCAGGCGATGGCTTTGACCGGAAGATCCGTCGAAAGCAGAAGATGGGCGCCGCGCCGTATCCGGATGTCCTTGAGAAAATCGTTCGGCGTGCAGCCAAAAGCTTCCTTGAACCGCTCGGAGAATGTGGTGCGGCTCATCCCCGCGAGCTCCGCCAGGTAATATAAAGTGTAAGGCATTTGGGGTTGTTCCAGCATGGCCTCGACCGCCTTGCCCAACCGCGGATCTTCGATTGCGGCAAACCACGGAATCTGTTTCTCCTGGGTGGTACAGTAGTGTCGCAGCAGCGATATCAGGCATTCCTTCATCAGGATTTCGGCCAAGTCGCGCGTGCCGGGCAGCGGCGCGGCCAGTTCGGCCAGCAGGCGCCGGAACGGCTCGCGGAACGACGTATCGCCAGCGACGCTGACGACCAGCGGCTGGGGGAGGTGATCGAATAGTCCCGACCCGCTGCTGTGGGTCGCTTTCAAGGCCCCGCAGGCGAGCACAACCCCGTCTTCGCCGTCGCCCACGGTCAACTTGTCCCAATCACCGGGCAGCGATTCGCATTCCGGCGTCGGCAACAGCATTTCCAGCTTGCGCGTGGTGTTTACGATCATGCAGCTTTTCGGCGGCGCGATAACCAGGGTGTGCGGGGTCAGCGGAAATTCCTTGCCGGCGATAGTCCGAGCCACCCCTTCGCCCGAAAGAACGTAATGGAGTTGGGTCTCCGTATCGTCCTGGAGAACGAGACTGAACCCGCGGCGAACCTCGCGGATCGCAAAAGCGACCACGCCGACATCGAGACCGGTAAAAAATCTGTCGAGAATCATCGGCTCCCCCGCCAAAAGAGAACACAACAACCTTTGCTCGCCATATCCGGCGAGATTTAAATTCTTTGCTGGCCTTAGCCAGCGCAGTCTGTTCGCTTCCCCGACACCGGAAATTTTATTCGATACCTGTATCCCTATCAAGTATCCGCCCGGTCACAAGCCCGTGTGCGCCGCTCCAACCGAATAATGCCGGATGATTGGGCACGGATGCCGAACCAAATGAAACACGTGCTCTGTCAGTCTGGACTCCTCAACATTGGCAATAGGAGACCAATTATGTGTGAACACCACAATGACGATACGGGAGGCAAACCGCGCGGGTTCGACCGGCGCAATCTTCTGAAAGCCGGATTGGCCGCGGGAGTCGTCGCCTCCGCCGCTGGCGTCGCCGGCAACGCGAAGGCTGCGGAAGACCCCTATGCGGACCCGAAGGAGCCGGCGCTGCCGCCCGGCGGCATGGTCATCAATCACGCGCGCGCCGCGCTGGTCGTGACCGACCCGCAGATCGATTTCCTGAGCCCCGATGGCGTCACCTGGGGCGTGGTCGGCAAGAGCGTCGAACAGCACGGCACCGTCGACAACATCGAGCGCCTGATGAAGGCGGCCAAGGCGCGCGGCATGACCGTCGCGATCTCCCCGCATTACTACTACCCCACCGACCATGGCTGGAAGTTCAGCGGACCGCTGGAAAAACTGATGCACAAGATCGGCATGTTCGACCGCAAGGGCCCCCTGACGGTCGAGGGATTCGAAGGCTCCGGCGCCGATTTCATGCCGCAATACAAGCCCTACATCAACGACGGCAAGACCATCGTCGCCTCGCCGCACAAGGTCTATGGGCCTGAAAACAACGACCTCGTGCTGCAGCTTCGCAAGAACCATATCGACCAGGTGATCCTGGCCGGCATGTCGGCCAATCTCTGCGTCGAGGCGCATATGCGCGAACTGCTGGAGCAGGGCTTCGAGGTCGGTGTGGTGCGCGATGCGACCGCGGCCGCGATGCTGCCCGAGGGCGACGGCTACCTCGCCGCCATCACCAACTTCCGCTACATGGCCAACGCGCTGTGGACCACCGACGAGGTGGTGGGGATGTTATCGGCGTAACGACCACAAGTCGCGACCCGGCGCGGCAGCGGGTCGAACCGGGCGCGACAAGGGCGGCAATACGAAGAACGTAACTCGGCGGGAAAACCAGCGCCCGCATGTGGAACAGACAGAGAGGAACACACCAAATGACGATCAAGCAGAATATCGATGTGGAAAAGCTCGAAGGATTCCGGACATTCATGAAGGATAATCCCGATAAGGTTCGGCTGAGTCTCGAAGCCAAGGCCGTATACGAGGGCCAGGTTGGCCGCAGCCTTGTGCATATCGGCAAGTACGAGCTCGATGGTGACGTCATTGAGCGGCCGACGCGGCAGTACACATTTCCCTTCGGCGCCTGGAAAGAAGTCGAGGACGTCCTGGGCGTGGAAGGCCCGACCGACAGGATGGAGCCCGTCGAGATGGCGCTCGCGGCGACTGCGGCATGCCTGATCAATTCCGTCTCATTCAATGCCGTACGCATGGGTATCGATACCGAGGATATGGAAATCACCGTGCGGTCCAAGGTAGACCCGCGCGTGCTGTTTGCGATCAAGGACCCGATGCAGCACAGCAGCTGTCTCGGCGCCATCGAATATGAGGTAAAGGTGTCCGGGGATGTCAGCGACGAGGACCTGGAAACGATCCATCAACTCTGCCAGCACTCGCCGGTCCATGGCATGATGGCGGAACCCCTGGAAATGGACGGGAAAGTCTCGCGGGCCTGACCCGATCGCCATAACTCGACAGCCGGGAAGGGCAACTTTCCCGGCTCTTTTCCTGCCGTCGGTTTTCCGCGGGCGGCCCAATTGCCGCATCTTGATTTAACGCAATGGCGTCTTACTTTCTTCGCTGCTATAACGACCCGTCCGGGCAGGTGTGACACTGCCCTTTCAGGCTGGATGCATGGATTTTCGGGGAATAAAAAATGGCGCAGTGGGTTCGTTTCGAGGTTAGCGGCAATGTCGGTTTCGGGCAGCTTGAGGGCGTGCGGATCCAGGTCCATTCCGGAGACATGTTCGACGGCGCCACGCCCACCGGCGAGACGCTGGCGCTGGATTCGGTGAAACTGCTGACGCCCTGCGAGCCGCGCCAGATGGTCTGCCTCTGGAACAATTTCCATGCGATGGCGGAAAAGACCAATCAGGCAATCCCCGAGGAGCCGCTCTGGTTCCTGAAATCGCCCGGCTCGTTCCTGGCGACGGCCGAGACGATCCGCCGCCCCGCCGGCTATGACGGGCCGGTGGTTTATGAGGGCGAGCTTGGCATCGTCATCGGCAAACACTGCGCCCGCGTTGCCGAGGCCGACATCGCCGACTATATCTTCGGCTATACCTGCATCAACGACGTCACCGCCTTCGGCCTGCTGAACAAGGATCCCAGCTTCGCGCAGTGGTCGCGCTGCAAAAGCTTCGACGGCTTCGGCGTATTTGGCCCGGCCATCGCCACGGGGCTGGACCCGATGGGCCTTTCGATCCGCACCGTGCTGAACGGCGACGAGCGCCAGAACTATCCGGTCTCCGACATGATCTGTCCGCCGCACCGACTGGTCAGCCTGATCTCGCATGACATTACCCTGATGCCCGGCGACGTCATCGCCTGCGGCACCTCGGTCGGCGTCGGCTCGATGAAGCAGCCGGAAAACTCGGTCGAGATATCCATTGAGGGCGTCGGCACGCTCTCCAACACTTACATCAACTAGCAAGAAACCGCGCCACGGGGGCGCG
>DAOVHN010000561.1 GCA_030671915.1 Pseudomonadota bacterium | reverse complement strand
CGCTTTCGGGACCGGTGTGGATAACACCGGCGCTTACGCATGCGCGCTCGGCCGTACACGGCGCCCGGACCCGTCCGGGCGTTTTGTGGTTTTTGATCTGCCCGGCAGTGGGCTTCTTCTGCGACTTACTCGCCCCTGAGCGTGTCGGACCATCCCGCGGGAATGGTGTGCGTTCAGGGGACCAGTTGCGAAGAATTCAACCACTGACCGAAGCAGAGGAATCTGAAAGATGACCACGACGACCGAAACAATGCAGCCAAACCAGAATCGCGACGAAGCGAACCACATCAGGATTTTCGACACCACCTTGCGTGACGGCGAGCAGTCACCGGGCTGTTCGATGAATCTCGAGGAAAAGCTGCGTGTCGCCAGCGCCCTGGAAGCCATGGGCGTCGATATTATCGAGGCCGGTTTCCCGATCGCGTCCAACGGCGATTTCGAGGCGGTGAGCGAAATCGCCCGCACCGTGAAGAATTCCACCGTGGCCGGCCTGGCCCGCGCCAACAAGAAGGATATCGACCGCGCCTGGGAAGCGCTCAAACATGCGGCCCGCCCGCGTATCCACAGCTTCATCTCCACCAGCCCGCTGCATATGGAATACAAGCTGCAAATGGAGCCCGATGCGGTGCATGACCGCATGGTGGAGACCGTGTCTTACGCGCGGAACCTGTGCGACGACGTGGAATGGAGCCCCGAGGACGGCACCCGCACCGAGCACGATTTTCTGTGCCGCTGCGTGGAATCCGCGATCAAGGCGGGCGCCGGCACGATCAATATCCCGGATACCGTCGGCTACACCACGCCGGAGGAGTTCCACGAGCTGATCTCGATGCTGATGAACCGGGTTCCCAATATCGACAAGGCGATCATCTCGGTCCATTGCCACAACGATCTGGGCCTGGCGGTGGCCAATTCGCTGGCCGCCATCCGCGCCGGCGCCCGCCAGGTCGAATGCACCATCAACGGCATCGGCGAGCGCGCCGGCAACGCCGCGCTGGAAGAGATTGTCATGGCGCTGAAGGTGCGCGGCGATATTATGCCGTATTACACCAATGTGGTGACCGAGCAGATCACGCCGACCAGCCATCTGATCTCGACCATCACCGGCTTCAGCGTACAGCCCAACAAGGCGATCGTCGGCGCCAACGCCTTCGCCCATGAATCCGGCATCCACCAGGACGGCATGCTGAAACATGCCGGCACCTACGAGATCATGACACCGGAATCGGTTGGCCTGAACAAATCGACCCTGGTGATGGGCAAGCATTCCGGCCGCCACGCCTTCAAGGCCAAGCTGGCCGAACTGGGTTACGAGCTGGGCGACAACGAAATGCAGGACGCCTTCGTAAGGTTCAAGGACTTGGCCGACAAGAAGAAGGATGTCTATGACGAGGACATCATCGCACTGGTCGATGACCAGATGATGCGGGCCAACGACCGCATCCAGTTCGTGTCCCTGCAGGTGATCGCCGGATCGAAGGGCCCCCAGTCGGCGGAACTGGAACTGACCATCGACGGCGAGTTGAAATCGACCAAATCGACAGGCGACGGCCCGGTGGACGCGACCTTCAACGCCATCAAGTCGCTGTTCCCCCATGAGGTGAAACTGCAGCTCTACCAGGTGCATGCGGTAACCGAGGGAACGGACGCCCAGGCCCAGGTAACGGTACGCCTGGAAGAGGACGGTAAAACCGTCAACGGCCAGGGCGCGGATACGGACACGCTGGTGGCTTCGGCCAAGGCGTATATACACGCATTGAACAAACTCCTGGTCAAACGGGAAAAATCGGCTCCGGCGGCGTTGTCCGCCTGAGCCACTTAACGCGATAAATGTAAGGACGTGAATATGATCATCATCCGGCACAACTGCTCTCGGAGGCGTGGGTAGAGACATGCTTGGTCGACTTCTGGGAATGCTCTCCAACGACATGGCGATCGATCTGGGGACGGCGAACACTCTGGTCTACGTGAAGGGGCGCGGTATCGTCCTCAACGAACCGTCCGTGGTAGCGATCGCCCATATCAAAGGGCGCAAGCAGGTGCTGGCGGTCGGCGACGAGGCCAAGATGATGCTGGGCCGCACGCCCGGCAACATCCAGGCCATCCGGCCGCTGCGCGATGGCGTCATCGCCGATTTCGATGTCGCCGAGGAGATGATCAAGCATTTTATCCGAAAGGTGCATAACCGCCGTTTCGGCGCCAGCCCGCAGGTCATCGTTTGCGTGCCGTCCGGATCCACTGCGGTCGAACGCCGCGCGATCCAGGAATCGGCCGAGGCCGCGGGTGCGCGCCGGGTCTTCATGATCGAGGAACCCATGGCGGCCGCGATCGGCGCCGGCCTGCCGGTGACCGAACCGACCGGATCGATGATCGTCGATATCGGCGGCGGCACGACCGAGGTGGCCGTGCTGTCGCTCGGCGGCATCGTCTTCGCCCGTTCGATCCGCGTCGGCGG
>DAOVHN010000438.1 GCA_030671915.1 Pseudomonadota bacterium | reverse complement strand
GGCCAGGTAGCTGGACACCGTATTGAAGATGACCTGCAGCTGACCACCCAGAATCTGCAGCGCGATGATCGCGGCAACGGAAACAAGCGCGGCAACCAGACCGTATTCAATCATGGTCGCGCCGGACTCGTCCTTGAGAAATGATTTAATGATATTCACTGTAATCTCCCATCCAGCCCAAACGCCGGAATTAATGTTGGTCCAAGTAAAATTCGGTACATGGCGAAACCCTGATCGCCCTGCACACCGATACCTTGGTATAAATCATCGTGACTGAAGAAATTATTAACGGTGCGGCGCATATACCCGCCGATCAGGATTTCCGCCCACCGTATATGGAAATATTGCCGATTCAGGAAACCTGCCCGCGAAGGAAAACCGCGGGATTCGGTGGGTTTCGAGGAAGTAGAGAGCGCTCCTTATGGCGTGTCGCCGCAAGCCGGGAAATTCACTCGGTCGCAGGGCATCCCGACACGGAATTCCTCGTCGTAATTTTTGCGCCTGTCTGCCGGCAAGCTCAAAAATCGGTCGGCGCGCCGCCTTCCTCCTTGCGCCGGGCGACGAAGGCCTCCAGCTCCTCGCGGACTGCGTTGTCGATCGGCGGCTGCTCGTATTCCACCAGCAGCTGCTTATACAGCCGGTTCGCCTTCTCATAGGCGGTTGGGCTGCCGGCTTCCTGCCAGGCCTCGTAATTGCGCCAGTCGGAAATCATCGGGCTGTAGAAGGCGGTGCTATAGCGTTCCATGGTATGGGCGGCGCCGAAGAAATGGCCTCCGGGCCCGACCTCGCGCATCGCGTCGATCGCCATGGTGTCGTCGTTCACCTCCAGCGGCGTCAGAAAAGCGGCGACCATTTGCAGCAAATCCGCATCGAGCACCATCTTCTCGAAGGAAGCCTGCAAGCCCCCTTCCATCCAGCCCGCGCCATGCTTGAGGATATTGACCCCGCCCATGGTCGCGCCCCACAGCGAAAACACCGACTCGTAGGCCGCCTGGGCATCCACCGTATTGGCGGCACAGACATTGGAGGACCGGTAGGGCAGGCCGTAACGCCGGGAGAGTTGGCCGCCCAGCAGGGCCGACTGCATATATTCCGGCGTGCCGAAGGCCGGCGCACCGGATTTCATGTCGACGTTCGAGGTGAAGCCGCCATAGACGAAGGGCGCGCCGGGCCGGACACTCTGGCTCAGCACCAGCCCGGCCAGCGCCTCGGCGTTCTGCTGGGTTACCGCGCCGGCGACCGTCACCGGGGCCATCGCGCCGGCCAGCGTGAAGGGCGTCAGCACGACGACCTGGTTGCGCCGCGCCATCTCGATGATGCCGCCGCACATCGGCTCGTCCAGCTTCAAGGGCGAGTTGGAATTGACGATGGTCATCAGGCTGGGTTCACGCTCCAGTGTCTTGTCGTCGATGCCGCGGGCGATACGGGCGATCTCTATGCCGTCGAGGATACGCTCGCGGCCCAGCGAATAGGCGTGGAATACCTTGTCGGTCATGGTCACGAAATCCGACAGGCAATCCAGATGTCGGATCGAGGGGTGGCGGTCCAGCGGCTCCACTGGATAACCGCCGATGATATGGACGATGTTGAGTTGCTGGATAAGCTTTACGAAATTCAGGAAGTCGGCACTGTTGCCCGGCCGCCGCCCGCCCTCCATGTCATGCGCGTTGGGTGCGCTGCCCACCGAGCAATTGGCGATCCAGGCGCCGCCGATCTTCAGCGAATGGTCCGGGTTGCGGGCATGCAGAGTGAATTCCGGCGGTGCCTTGCCAAGCGATTGCTCCACCAGCGCGCGGTCGAAGCGCACCCGGTCGCCGTCCACCGCGACATCGGCCCCGGCCGCCTTGAGAATGGATTTTGCCTCATCGCTGAGAATATCGATGCCGATCTCCTCCAGCACCGTCAGCGACGCCTGGTGGATCGCCTCCAGCTGGTCGGCGGAAACCGCGGCGACCGGCATATAGGGACTGCGGGGCTGCCGCCAAGCCGGCTGCTCGACGGCTGCTACCGTCTCGGAATCGCCGCCGCCGCGCCGCCCGCGCCGCCCGCCCGATCTGGTTCTTCCGCCCGCTGACGCCTCAGCCATTTCCGTCTCCCGCCTTGCATCTATGTCGGGCCAGCTTGCCGCGCCGCCCATCCGCATTCGCCATCGTAAGCGGCACGGACTGGCCCGCCGCCGCCATATGGCGCGCGGCCGGGCGGAAAGAACCCTAGCATAAAAACGGAGGCCGGCCTTCCTGAGCCGCCCAGGGGCGAACGTCAGGGAGATTGAAAAATGCGGCCCAGTGAGGCATGTCTTGGCCCCCGCCGGCGCCGGCCGGTGCGGTCGAAACGGATATGCCGCCACGGAGGCCAGGATATTGAGCGAACCGATCTTTCACAATTTTACCGCCGCGCCGACCCATGTCGCGCCGTTCAGCCATGCCGTCGAATGCGACGGCTGGATCCAACTGACCGGGCAGATGCCGACGGACCCGGACGACGATTCCAGGCCCCTGCCGGACGGCATCGAGGCCCAGACGCGCCGCGTCATGGACAATCTGGTCATCGTGTTGGGCGGCCTCGGCCTGGGGCTGGAGCACGTGCTTTCGGCCCGCGTCTACATCACCGAATTCAGGCGCGATTACGAGGCCATGAACGACGCGTACAAATCCTACTTCCCGCCCGGCCGTCTGCCGGCCAGAACCTGCATCGGCGTGACCGGTCTCGCCCGCGACGCCCTGGTCGAGATCGACATGGTGGCGAAGCGGCCGTGAGCGAACTTAACCGATAAAGCGCCAGCTTGACGCGGGCGCGGGCGGGCGCGATAAACAGGCGAACCATACATGGCATGGGCCCGGCGGCCCGGCCCAGCCCGGCAGCGGAGAACAAAACGGAATGATCGACCAGCACTCGGCCCTGATTTACACCATGGTCCTCGTATCGGCATCGGACAGCGATATGACCGACGCGGAACTCGGCATGATCGGAGATATCGTGCGGCAACTGCCGGCATTCGAAGGTTTCGACGCGAAGCAGCTGCCGAACGTGGCCAGCATGTGCGTCGATGTTCTGTCCGGCGAGAACGGGCTGGACCATACGCTGGATGTCATCGCCGGCGCCCTGCCCGAGCGCTTGCGCGAAACGGCCTATGCGCTGGCCTGCGATATCGTC
>DAOVHN010000304.1 GCA_030671915.1 Pseudomonadota bacterium | reverse complement strand
GCGATTGTAGAGAAAGCCGGCAGCGCTGATTAACCCGAGGATCGTCGATAATGACTCCACCGCCCGCGCAGAGCGAAGAACGGCCCGCCACGGATGCCGAGGCGCGGCGGACGGTCGTGGAGGCCGCCGGGCTTTCGCTGACATTCGAGACGGCCGACAGTCCCGTCCATGCCCTGTCCGAGGTCGATTTGCGGGTCGAGCATGGCGAGTTCGTGTCGCTTATCGGGCCGTCGGGTTGCGGCAAGACGACGTTGCTGCGGGTCATCGCCGACCTAGAGCAGCCGACTGCGGGGCGCATCGAGGTGAACGGCGTCTCGCCGCACCAGGCGCGGCTCGACCGAAGCTATGGTTATGTCTTCCAGGCACCCGCCCTCTATCCGTGGCGCAACATCGAACGCAACGTGACCCTGCCGCTGGAGATCATGGGCATGTCCCGCCAGGAGCGCGCGGAGTGCGCGGCGAAATATCTGGAACTGGTCGATCTGGCCGGTTTCGGGAAGAAATTTCCGTGGCAGTTGTCGGGCGGCATGCAGCAGCGGGCCTCGATCGCGCGCGCGCTGTGTTTCGACCCGGAGCTTTTGCTCATGGACGAACCCTTCGGCGCGCTGGACGAGATCGTCCGCGATCACCTCAACGAACAGCTTTTGAAACTGTGGGACAAGACGGCCAAGACCGTGGTGTTCGTCACCCACTCGATCCCCGAGGCGGTCTTCCTGTCCACCAGGATCGTCGTCATGTCGCCGCGGCCCGGGCGGATCATCGACGTCATCGAGACGGATTTTCCGCGCGACCGCACGCTCGACATCAGGGAAACCCCGGCGTTCCTCGAAGTGGCACATCGCGTGCGCGAGGGGCTGCGGGCGGGGCATAGTTACGATGACTGACGCGGCGGCCATCGCGCCGACGCGCATGACCATCGCCTCGCGGCTGGCCGCGGGCCGCGCCGGGCCGGTTGCGGCCGTATCCCTGGTTATCCTTGCGATCTGGTATCTCGGCGCGATCTACATGAATGCCCAGATGCAGATCGACCGCTTCGAGCGGGAGGAGACGGTGTGGAGCGCGGGCGATCTGGTGAGCGCGACCCTGTCGCAGGAACGGCCGCTGCTGCCGGCGCCGCATCAGATCCTGATCGAGATGAAGAAGACCATCATCGACAAGCCGATCACCTCGAAACGCAGTCTGGTCTTTCATTCCTGGGTTACGCTGTCCTCTACCCTGCTGGGGTTTGCGATCGGGACGGCGCTGGGCATTCTGCTGGCGGTCGGGATCGTCCATGTAAAGGCTCTCGAAAAGAGCCTCATGCCCTGGGTGATCTCGTCGCAGACCATCCCGATCCTCGCCATCGCGCCGATGGTTGTCGTGGTGCTGGGCGCCATTGGCTTGAAGGGCCTGGTGCCCAAGGCGATCATCTCCACCTATCTGTGCTTTTTCCCGATCACCATCGGCATGGTCAAGGGGTTACGCTCGCCCGACCCGCTGCAGATGGATTTGATGCGAACCTACAGCGCGAACCGCTGGCAGACCTTCTGGCTGCTGCGCTGGCCCTCGTCGCTGCCGTTCCTGTTCGCCAGCCTGAAGGTGGCGATCGCCATCAGCCTGGTCGGCGCGATCGTCGGCGAGTTGCCAACCGGCGCGCAGGCCGGCCTGGGCGCACGGCTGCTGGCGGGTTCGTACTATGGCCAGACCATCCAGATCTGGTCGGCGCTGGTGACCGCGGCCCTGCTGGCGGCGACGATGGTCGCGCTGGTCGGTGTGGTCGAGCGGCAGTTGCTGCGCCGCATGGGGGCCCGGCCATGATCGCCAGGCTAGATAAGTGGTGCGTGGCGGCGGTCGTCCTGGGGCTGGCAGCGCTGCTTTTCCCGCCTGTCGCCGGGGCTGGCTGGACGGATGCCCCGGTTTTGCGGGGCACGGCCGTTCTGGTCATTGCGGTGTCCGGTTTTTTCGCCTGGAACGGCGTAAAGGCGTTCTGGCACAGCGCCCTTCTGGTCCTGCTGGTCACTGCCGGCGCGACGGTGTCGCTTGATTTCGTCCACTCCGTGGATGGCGAGGGCAAGGTCGGTTCGGGGTTCTGGCTGTTCAACATTGCCCTGTGGGCCGTGGCGTGGCGCGGTATTGACGGTATCGCGGTAATCAGCGGCCTCGATCCCAAATGGCAAAGGTTGGCCAATCTGTTCGTGCCGGCCGCCTTCGGGCTGTGGATGATCTATCTGTGGGAGATCGCGGCCGTCGGTTTCGGCGTGCCGCAGGTCCTGCTGCCCGCGCCGGGCATGATCGGCGAGCGGTTTGTGGGATCGCTCGATATCCTCTGGGACGATTTCCAGCAGACTTTCCTCAAGGCCGTGCTGGCCGGCTATATCCTTGGCTGCGGCAGCGGCTTCCTGGTCTCCATCCTGGTCGACCGCGTGCCGTTCCTGCGGCGCGGGCTGTTGCCGCTGGGCAATCTGGTCAGCGCGCTGCCGATTGTCGGTGTCGCCCCGATCATGGTGATGTGGTTCGGATTCGACTGGCAGTCGAAGGCCGCGGTGGTAGTCATCATGACCTTCTTCCCGATGCTGGTGAACACCGTCACCGGGCTGGCGGCGTCCGGATCGCTGGAGCGCGATCTGTTGCGGTCCTACGGGGCGAGCTACTGGCAGACGCTTTTCAAGCTGCGGCTGCCGGCGGCGCTGCCGTTCATTTTCAACGCATTGAAGATCAACTCGACCCTCGCCTTGATCGGCGCGATCGTCGCCGAATTCTTCGGCACGCCGATCGTCGGGATGGGTTTTCGCATTTCGACCGAGGTCGGGCGAATGAACGTGGATATGGTCTGGGCCGAAATCGTTGTCGCGGCCCTGGCCGGTTCCGCATTCTACGGTATGGTGGCGCTGAGCGAACGCACCTTCACCTTCTGGCATCCCTCATTCCGGGAGAGGCGATGACGTTTTTTTGAATTTCCGGGGGCTTTCAAACAAAGGAGACGAAAAATGAAAAGAACAGGTTTGATACTTACCGCGGCGGCGTTCGCCTTGGGCGCGACCGCGGCCCAGGCGGCGGAACAGGTTACGCTGCAATTGAAATGGGTCACGCAGGCGCAGTTCGCCGGCTACTATGTGGCCAAGGAAAAAGGCTTCTACGACGAGGTCGGGCTCGATGTGACGATCAATCCGGGCGGTCCCGACATCTCGCCACCGCAGATCATCGCCGGTGGCGGCGCCGACGTTGTCATCGACTGGATGCCTTCGGCGCTGGCGTCGCGCGAAAAGGGCGTCGCCCTCGTCAATATCGCGCAGCCCTTCAAGCGTTCGGGCATGATGCTGACCTGCCGCAAGGAAACCGGCATCGCCAAGCCTCAGGATTTCCGGGGCAAGACCCTCGGCGTCTGGTTCTTCGGCAACGAGTATCCGTTCCTGAGCTGGATGTCGAAGCTGGGCATTTCCACCAAGGGCGGCGACAAGGGCGTGAAAGTCCTGAAACAGGGCTTTAACGTAGACCCGCTGTTGCAGAAGCAGGCCGACTGCGTATCGACCATGACCTACAACGAATATTGGCAGGTCATCGACGCCGGCCTTAAGCCCAGCGACCTGGTCGTCTTCAAGTATGAGGACGAAGGCGTCGCGACCCTGGAAGACGGACTTTACGTTCTGGAAGACCGCCTGAAAGACGCCGCGTTCGTCGACCGGATGGCTCGATTCGTCAAGGCCAGCATGAAGGGCTGGGCCTGGGCGCGCGCCAACCAGAAGGACGCGGCGCTGATCGTGCTCGAAAACGATTCGACCGGCGCGCAGACCGAAAAGCACCAGATTCGCATGATGGGCGAGATCAACAAGCTGACCGAAGGTTCCGATGGCTCGTTGAACGTGAAGGATTACGAGCGCACGGTGCAGACGCTGCTTTCGGGCGGTTCCGATCCGGTTATCACCAAGGCGCCCAAGGGGGCCTGGACCCATGCGGTAACGGACAAAGCCAAGGCAATGTAAAGACGAGGCCTCTCGGGAGGGTTTGGATCCTTCCGGGAGACCTGCTTTGGTCTGGTTACAAGTGATCGACCGATGCGTTAGTCGTACGCGAACGTAGGATGACAATATGGCAGTGCATATTTAAGGCGGCACGGTAGTTACGGCCGAACAGTCGTTCCGCGCGGATGTCT
>DAOVHN010000754.1 GCA_030671915.1 Pseudomonadota bacterium | reverse complement strand
CGATGATCTCCAATTGCCGTACAACTGCATCTTGTCGCATTCTGTCCTGGCAGAACGCATCATAGGACACACTTTGGAGATAGGCTTCAACCTGTCCAATGGCATCAAGCATATCGTGCAAATAGACCACATTATCCCGTCTTCTCATAGAGCACGACCTTTTCTCTTTCCACGTATGGGCGAATGTGTCGCTTCATCCCTCTGGCGGACACCATGTCCACCCTTGTCTCTTGTCACTGTGTGATAGTTGATATCGGCGGGCGAGACCCCGTCGCACCCTTGGTCCTTGAGACCGTGGCGTAGCTTGGGGCTCGTCCGCCGACCTCAGTCGAACCTGAACAGTTGCAAGGGGCAGCTGCACCACCAGCCGACCCCGCAGATCAAGGACAGGCCCGTTTACCATGACACATGACATCATCGGCGTCGATATCGCCAAGGACTGGATCGACATCCACCACCTCTCGGACGGCCAAAGCAAGCGCCTTGCGACCACCCGTTCCGCCCTTGCGCGCTTTGCCACAGAGGCGCGGGGCGCGCTGGTGGTGTTCGAAGCCTCCGGCGGCTATGAGCGCCCCCTGACCGAAGCGCTGAGCACCGCGGGAGGTGCCTTTGCCCGGGTCAACCCGCGCCAGGCGCGCGAGTTCGCCCGCGCGACCGGGCGCCTCGCCAAGACCGACCGCGTGGATGCCGCCATGCTGGCCGAGATGGGCCGGGCATTGCGGCTGAAGCCGAGCCCTGTTCGTGCTCCGGAGCGGGTCAGGCTGGCCGACCTGATGGCGCGGCGCGACGACCTGAGCGATATGCTCCGGCGCGAGGCAAACCGGATCAAGCAGGCGCGGGACGCATGGATCAAGAACGATATCAAGACCATGCTGCGTGTTCTGGAGCGCCGCCTGGTGCGGGTCGAGGCCGAGATCAGCGCTCAGATCGAGGCCCATGAGGTCCTGGCCCGTGCCGCCGCGCGCCTTCAGAGCATGCCCGGCATCGGCCCGATCCTCGCCGCCAGCCTGGTCGCCCGGCTGCCTGAATTGGGGCGGCTGGACCGGCGCGCCATCGCGTCTCTGGCAGGCCTTGCGCCGCATGCCTGCGACAGCGGCGTATTCCGTGGCAAACGGCGGGTCTGGGGCGGCCGCGCCGAGGTCCGGCGCAGCCTCTATCTCGCGGGCTTCATCGCAAGCCGCTACGACCCGCGCCTCAGGGCATTCCGCACGCGCCTCGAAGCCGCCGGAAAACCCGCCAAAGTCGCCATCGTTGCCGTCGCCAAAAAGCTCCTCACAATCCTCAATGCAATGTTCCGAGACGGAAACAACTACAGATCAGCGTAACACCGCGAAAGACAGTTGCTACCCCGCCAGCAGCAGCAGCAGGATCGCGCCGACGACCAGCACGATGCCGGTGATCTCCATGCGGCTGACCCGCTCGCGGAAAAAGGCGACGGAGGCGATGAAGGTGAAGACCAGCTCGACCTGCCCCAGCGCGCGGACATAGGCCGCGTTCTGCATGGTGAAGGCGGTGAACCAGCAGATCGAGCCCAGCGCGCCTGCCACCCCCACCGGCGCCGCCCAGCGCCAGTG
>DAOVHN010000224.1 GCA_030671915.1 Pseudomonadota bacterium | reverse complement strand
GGCGGCCGGGCTGGGCGACACCGTGAACGACGCCTATCTGACCGGCTTTATCGAGGCCCAGCGCCGCAAGGAATTGAAGACCGTATTGCAGATGCTTTTCAACGATCCGGGCCTGGTCGGCAAGGACATGCTGGAGGGCGTCTCGCGCTTCAAACGCATGGACGGCGCCGACGCCGCGCTACGCGCCATCCGCGACGCCGTGTTCCCCGGCGGGGTCGTCAGATATGACGTGGCCGGCGTACTGGCCGCCTATGACGGCCCGGTGCTGGCGATCTGGGGCGAAGCCGACCGCATCGTACCGCCGCCGGGCGATGGGCTGTCGGGCGATATCCGGCTGGAGATCATCGCCGCCGCCGGCCATATGCCGCAACTGGAAGCATCCTCGCGGGTCAATTCGCTGCTGGATGATTTTCTGACCGGCACGGCCTTGGTGTGATTCCCGAAGGGCGGGCCTATTTTGTTTTGCGGTGCGGCGGTCCTTTGGGGCGCGCGATGCGCATCATTACCGGGGAGGTGCGCAGCAGGCCGACATAGCGCCGCTTCAGGCCACGGGCTACCGCGCCGCGCTGCGCCATGCGATAGAAGACGAACAGCACAAACAGGCCGTGAATGAAGCTGGTGTAGAGGAAGAAGGCGGGCGCGCCAAACCCGGCCATGATCAGCGAGGCGACGATCGGCCCGATCGACGCACCGATGGCGAAGAACAGGATCAGGCCGGCCGCAAGCTCGACGAAATCGCCGGACCCGGCGTGGTCGTTGGCATGGGCGATCGACAGCGAATAGAGCGGCATGGCGAAGGCGCCGAACAGGAAGGCGCCAGCATAAATGTAGGCCGCGTCCGGGCCGGTCAACGATCCCAGGAAAATTCCCGCGGCGGCCGCGCCGCAGGTGGTGGCGATCAGCACGAAACGCCGGTCGATGCGGTCCGACAGCGCACCGAGCGGGTATTGCGCCAACGCCCCGCCCAGCACGCCGGCGCCAATGAAGGCGGCGATCTGGCTGACCGCCAGGCCGACTTCCTGCGCGTAGACCGGGCCGATGGTCCTAAAGGCGCTGTTGGTCAGCCCGATCGTCACGCAGCCGAGGCAGCCCACCGGCGAAATGCGCCAAACCCGCCACAGATTGAGGCTGCCGCTTTCCGGCGGCGGCGGGCTCGCGTGGCGCGACAGCGACATCGGCACGATGGCGAGGCAAAACAGCATCGCCACCACCGCGAACACCTCGAAGCCGCCGGCGCCGAACAGCGGCATCAGAAATTGCGCGCCCAGCACCGCGAACAGATCGACCACGCGGTACAGGCTGAGCACCCGGCCGCGGTCGGTCGATTCGGCCGTCTGGTTGAGCCAGCTTTCCAGCGCCATCGACAGACCGGCGAAGCAGAACCCGGTGACGATCCGCACCACGGTCCAGACCACCGGATCGATCCACACCGCCAGCGCCAGCGTGCCGACCGCGGCCAGCGCCACCAGCCCGCCGAACACGCGGATATGGCCGACCCGCCGGATCAGCCGCCCGGTAAAAAAACAGCCGCTGGCGAAGCCGATGTAATAGGCGGCGCCAAGCAGGCCGATCAATTCGGGCGGGAAACCCTCGATATTGGCGCGTACCGACACCAGGGTAACCTGCAACCCGTTGCCGCCCAGCAGGATGCCGGCGGATAAAAGGATCGGCAGGAGCGAGGATGTTTTCATGAAATGGCGGTCGGCCGGATCGAGGGTCGCATGGCGTTATAGGGCAAGGACGGACAATATGGCCGTTACCTTATACCAGGGACCGCCGTCATGGCGTGCCAATTCGGCGGGGCAGCCATGCGCCGGTCAGTTCCTAAGCGCCGCAACATCCAGGAAACTAGCCATCGTCGCCGCGACGCCGGCCTGCCAGACCGGCATGGCCGCCAGCCACAGCAGCGGCAGCGCGATCATAGCCCCGGTGAGGCTTCCCATTACCGCGCCGGCCGCGAGCATGGCCGCGGGAACGGCGACGGCGCGGCCCTGCATCGCGACAAGCGGCAGCCGCAGCATGGCCAGCCCGATTATCAACCCGGCGATGCCGCCGAACATGACCCCCTGCATCGCCGATGTCAGGGGGTCGAAGACCATCCCCCAGTACCAGTCCATCGCCAGGAAGCCGGCAACCAGCGCGACCGGCGGAGCGATGCGCAGGACGCGCGCCTGTTCGGGCGTGAAGCCGGCATCCCTTGTCAGTTTCCTGGCCAGGTAATGACCGAGCAGCAGCCCGTGCGCCAGCAGCATGACCGGTATGGCCGCGTCGCCCAGGAAAGCCGACCCCAGGAACAGGATCGGCAGGGCGGCGATCATGACGCCGACGACCCCGGCCTCGCCGCCGGTAACGGCCATCCGGCCGACGAATTTCATGCGTTGTTCGCTTGTCATGCATTTTCCCCTTCGAATTTAACCGGTGCCGGCACGAGCCCTGGTATAACGAATACTCTCCTCGATCCAAGGCGCAAGCGCGTTATCGTCGCGGGCGAGTTTTTCCGGCAGGATGACATATTCCTTTTTGACCGGGCCTTTCGGGAAATAGCGTAGCGGTCTGGCGCCGGCCTCCATCAACTGCTGCCGCGCTTCGGCGGGAAGCTTCAGCGCGAGCCCGGCCGGCGTCAGGGACATGAATATTACGCCCGCGGCATAGGCGGCCGCGCCGCTGAAGAAATGTTTGCATTCAATGGCGACGCCGGGGCCTGGCGAAGGCAATGTGCGTTCCAGCAAGGATCGCAGTTCCCGAAAATACGACTCGACCATCGAACCTCCCGCGCCGATACAATACCAAGTACCGCTGACATTATCCCACCAGTGTCCCCATACAAAACCGTCTCGTCGGCTTCTTCGATCGCCAAGTGGGCGATGTCGATGGGGCGCCGGGAACCGGATGCCGTGTGTGACGGGAACTTTGCCGCCCACCGGCGAAAATGCAACCGTGAAAGCGGCCGTGTTTCGGTCGGTTTGGATGTTCGACCCGTCATTGCTATAGTATGGCACGGTTGCAATGAGTAATTTTTCTACCGGTTTCCGGTTGTTCGACTAGCGAAGGAGGGGGTTATGGCGTGCGGATTTATCGTGAAGGGTCGGATTCTCGTGACGGCCTTGTCTCTCTGCGTCGCGCTTGGCGCCACCGGCCAGGCCCGGGCGGACGATTACGAAGACGCTCTCGCGGCGGCTGACCGGGAAGACTATGCGACCGCGCTTCGATTATGGATGCCATTGGCGGACCAAGGCAACGCTGGCGCGCAATTTAATCTCGGGCTTCTGTACGATAAGGGACGGGGCGTGGAACAGGACCTTGAGGCGGCCCGGCGCTGGTACAAGGCTGCCGCCGAGCAGGGCAACGCGAATGCGCAGAACAATCTCGGCTTCATGTATGGCACGGGTCACGGCGTGGAGCAGGATTATGCGACGGCCGTTCGCTGGTACAAGGCGGCCGCCGAACAGGGCTTTGCCCGGGCGCAACAAAATTTCGGCGTGATGTACGATAACGGGCGCGGCGTGGAGCAGGACGATGCGACAGCGGTGCGCTGGTACAGGGCGGCCGCCGAACAGGGACATGCCGAGGCGCAATACACTCTCGGCGTGACATACGCGGACGGGGAAGGCGTGGACCAGGATTATGAGAAGGCCCTGCTTTGGTATCTGGCCGCCGCCGCACAGGGGTACGCCGACGCGCAACACAATCTCGGCTACATGTACGATTACGGAGAAGGTGTGGAGCAGAATTATGCGGTCGCGGCTGTCTGGTACAAGCTGGCCGCGGAGCAAGGCCATTCCAAAGCGCAGGTGAATCTGGGCTATATGTACAACAATGGGGAGGGCGTGGCGCGGAACCGCAAGACGGCACTGCGCCTGTACCGGGCGGCCGCCGCGCAAGGCGAGGCCGTCGCGCACAACAATCTGGGCTTCATGTACTCACAAGGGCGCGGCGTGCCCCGGGATAGCGTGAAGGCGTACATGTGGTACAGCATCGCGGCGGCGACGAGTCATGACGAGTCGGCCGAAAACAGGGCGAAGACAGCCCTGAACCTGAACGCAACCGCCCAGGAGATGACGCCGGCCCGGATCGACCGGGCGCGGGCCATGGCGAAGCGGTGCATGGAGTCGAACTACAAAGATTGCGATTGAGGCGAATGCTCGGGCTGACAGCGTGGGGACGATAATCGCCCGACCTCGCCGGCCTTAGGTTTTTACCCAAGCGGATATTTCGCCATCGGGGCGCAATCGCCCCCTATCCCACCAGCGTGCCCCACAGGTCCGTTTCGTCCGCCTCGTCGATTTCGACACGGACGATGTCGCCTGGCTGCAGCTTCGTGGCGTCTTCGCTGTCGATGAAGACGCAGCCGTCTACTTCCGGGGCGTCCCATTGGCTGCGGGCCACGGCGCCCTCGTCGTCGGTCTCGTCGACGATGACCTCGATGGTGCGGCCGATCTTGCTGGCCAATCGGTCCTGGCTGATCGCCATCTGGGTTTCCATCAGGCGCTGCCAGCGTTGCTCCTTGACCTCCTCGTCGACCTGGCCGGGCAGGTCGTTGGAGGCCGCGCCCTTTACGTCCTCGTATTTGAAGGCGCCGGCGCGGTCGATTTGCGCCTCCTCCATCCAGTCCAGCAGATATTCGAACTGCTCTTCCGTCTCGCCGGGGAAGCCGACGATGAAGGTGGAGCGGATGGCGAGGTCGGGGCAGATTTCGCGCCAGCCCTCGATGCGCTCCAGCAGCTTCGTCTGGTCGGCCGGGCGCTTCATGGCGCGCAGCACGTCGGGGTGCGCATGCTGGAAGGGGATGTCGAGATAGGGCAGGATTTTGCCCTCGGCCATCAACGGGATCACGTCGTCCACATGCGGGTAGGGGTAGACGTAATGCAGCCGCACCCAGGCGCCGAGTTCGCCCAGTCCGGCGGCGAGGTCCTGGAAACGCGCGGCGACCTCGCGGCCATGCCATTCGCTTGTCTGGTATTTCAGGTCGAGGCCGTAGGCGCTGGTGTCCTGGCTGATGACCAGCAATTCCTTGACGCCCGCGGCGACCAGCCGTTCCGCCTCGCCCAGCACTTCCGATACCGGGCGGCTGTCCAGTTTCCCGCGCAGCGCCGGGATGATGCAGAACGAACAGGAATTGTTGCAGCCCTCGGAAAT
>DAOVHN010000335.1 GCA_030671915.1 Pseudomonadota bacterium | reverse complement strand
GCGCTGTCGGCGGTGCTGTTTCACTGGCGCCTGCCGGCGGTGCATTACGAGCTTACCCACGGCGTTTTGACGGCGCTGAAGGACGGCCGAGCGGAAGCGCGCTGGTATGACGGCGAGGACGTGCTTGCCGGCGTCGGGACCGACCGGGCCGACGACGCGATGGACCCGGAGATGAAGCGGCTGGAGGGGGAATTCTGGCAGACCCTGTGGGCCGTCGCCCATGGCGACCCGGCCGCCGGCCCCTTCGCCGACCGGTTCCCCGACTGGTGCGGGTAGTTACCCGGCGCCGAAAATCAGCAACAGGGTCGCGACGACTACCAGAAGGCCGATGCCAAGGCGGACCCCGACGCGAATCCACAGCCAGCGCAACTCTTCGGAATCGCCGCCGGTGGGGGCCTGGTCGGGTTTCTGTTCGTCCGATTCGGTCATGGGAACATATTAGGGCCTCGAAACGGAATCGCCCAACCCCGCGAGACAAAAAAGTTGGCGCCGGGTTCGCGGCGCCAAGGGAAGATGATCGAAGGTACGAAATTCAATATCAGGCAGCCACCAGAACCGTCTGGCGCAGCTCGCGCAGGCGCTGTTCCAGCGCCGGGATACTGTCGTCCTCGGCCTCCTCGGCCATGCTGATCGCGCGCAGCAGCAGGGAGCGCGCCTTGGCGACATTGCCGAGATCGCGGTAGGTTTCGGCCAGGCCGGCGATGCAGGCGGCAACCTTGCCGTGGACATTGCCGAAGACCTGGCGGCGATAGGCCATCGCTTCGCGGTACAGTTCGGTGGCCCTGTGCAATTGGCCGGCGCGGCGGCAGAGGTCTTTCAAGCGGCTTAGCGTCCGGTCGTTGGCGACGGCCACTTCCGCCGGGTCGATCCGGCCGATCACCCGCTCGCAAAGCTGGCGCGCCTCGTCGTATCGGCCCTGGTTCTCATACATATCCACAAGGCTGATGGCCATCTTGGCGACGTGGGGATGCGATGCCCCCATCTGGGATTCCGCAACGCTGATCGCCTGACGGTAAAGGCCCTCGGCCTCGCGAAAACGGCCCGCCTCGCTCGCGGCGCCCGCGGCGGCGTGAATTTTCAACGGATTACTTGTATCCAAGCTAGCCATGAAACGCTTTTCCCCTTTGAATCGACACCCGAAAACCGGCCATGTTCCGTACCACCCCTGAAACGGAATACCGGACGGTTTTTCACCCTGACTGCGAACCGCGAGCCCCTCTCCACCCCTGAATCGAAAGCATACCGCTGCGTTCCGCCTTTACTTTACATTAAGGTATTATTGCAGGTCCTGTTCCGGATTCAACAATCTCAACCGACATTTCGTTTAAGAGTTTTCTAAAATTGGCTCCTTCGCCGAAACAAGGCACGCCAAGAAAGACGGCGCCGGTTTCCAGGCGCCGCAAGTTTGTGAGGTCACGGAGAGAATTCATGTTTCAGGCTGCGGCGCCACCCGAATTGCCGGCCGCACGGACGAAACGGGCTTTTTCAAGCAGCAGGCGCGCTTTTCCGTTATCCCCCAGCTTGCGGTGGATTTCCGCAAGCCCGGCGATGCATGACGCCGTCTTCGGGTGCCTGTCGCCATACTGGTCGCGGCGGCTGGCCAGCGCCGACCGGAAAAAGGGGATGGCGACGGACAGGCGTCCGGCCTTGCCGCACAGATCGGCCAGGGCCTGCAATGTCTTGTCACTGGACCGCGCGACGGCAAGGAGGTTGGCGCGGGCGACAGCACGGCTGGCGATTTCCATCGCTTCGTCGCCGCGGCCCTTTTTTTCATAAAAGGCCACCAGATCGCGGGCCACCAGCAGCATGAAGGGATGGTCGGCGCCCAGTGTGCGCTGGGTTCCCAGAATGGCGCGCATGAACAGCCGTTCCGCGGTGGCCCCGTCGCCGGCCCTGACGGCCGACAAGGCGGCGGAATGGCTGTAAACAGGGTTGTTCGGGTCCAGGCCGGAGGCCCAGCGGAACGCCGTTATCGCCGCGTCGTAGTCGCCGGTGAGGTAAGCCTTCCGGCCGGCGCGATAGGCCTTCATGGACTCGCTCGCAGTATGCATCCTTCAAAACCTCTCGGGTCAATGACGGCCCGTGGCCGCTGTCCTGCCCCGGAGTTGCCGTTCCGCCCGGATCTGGCGCCCGGGTCTGAATAAAAAGTGGTTCAGCAACGAATAGATGTAATATTAACGTGTCATTTACCTTTTTATTCCGGAGATTTTCGCCCTGCTCCTGTTTAATGATAAAATTTTAGGAGCTTGCCGCCTGTCATAAGTACACGCAGGATCCACTTTTTCCGCCAGACGGACCGCCATGCGGTTCATGGTCTTGCCGAGCGCGCATCGGACGGCTAACAATATATGTGTGCTGATAACCCGGCCGGGCATTGTCCGACACCACCGCGCCGGGATTCGGGGAGGAATATGAAGGCAAGCAGATCAGACGGGCCGGTATCGGCGCGGCGGGGGCCAGCATGGGGCTGATCCTCGTCCAGTTTCTGACCGGGCTGGCCGGTGCGGCATCGCTGTTCCTGATCGCCGCCGGGCTATCGATCATCTTCGGTGTGACACGCATCGTGAATTTTGCCCATGGCTCTTTCTATATGTTGGGCGCCTATATCGCCTACAGCCTGATCGACCGTGCCGGTGGCGGGGCGATCGGTTTCTGGGGCTCGGTGCTGCTGGCGGCCGTCGCCGTGGGCGTCATCGGGGTGGCGGTCGAAATGCTGCTGCTGCGCCGCATCTACCGGGCGCCCGAACTGTTCCAGCTGCTGGCCACGTTCGGCGTGGTGCTGGTGGTACAGGATGCGGCCTTGTGGATCTGGGGGCCGGAGGATCTGCTGGGCCCGCGCGCGCCGGGCTTGGGCGGGGCGGTGAAGATCGCCGGCCATTACCTGCCGGAATACGATCTGGTGATGATCGCCATCGCGCCACTGGTGCTGGGGGGGCTGTGGCTGC
This sequence comes from Pseudomonadota bacterium, assembly GCA_030671915.1. Classification (GTDB taxonomy): domain Bacteria; phylum Pseudomonadota; class Alphaproteobacteria; order UBA8366; family JADFVY01; genus JADFVY01. Next base: position 986 of record DAOVHN010000335.1, on the reverse strand, counting down.
TGTTCCACCGTACGCGCTGGGGCGTGCTGGTGCGCGCCGCCACCCCGGACCGCGAGATGGTCGGCGCGCTGGGTGTCCACCAGGCTTGGCTTTTTTCCCCCGTCTTTTTCCTCGGCGCGCTGCTGGCCGGGCTGGGCGGAGCGATGCAGCTGCCCAAGGGCGGGGCCGACCTGATGATGGATATCAACATCATCGCCGCCGCTTTCGTGGTCGTCGTGGTCGGCGGCATGGGCAGCATCACCGGCGCCTTTCTGGCCGCCATCCTGATCGGCGAGCTGCAGGCTTTCGCGATCCTGGTATGGCCCGAGGGCACACTGGTCATCATGTTTCTGGCGATGGCGGTGGTGCTGGTGGTGCGGCCGTGGGGCCTGATGGGCAAACCGATGAGCGACCATGGCGGGGCGCATGCGGCCGAACCGCTGTTGGCCCCCACACCGCCCAAACTGCGCCTGGCCTGGGCCGGACTGGGAATCCTGTTGCTGGCGTTGCCGCTGTTCGTCGAGGAATTCACCCTGGTGCTGGCCGTGGAGATAGCGATCGCCGCCCTGTTCGCGGCCAGTCTGCATTTCATCATGGGGCCCGGCGGCATGGTCAGCTTCGGCCACGCCGCCTATTTCGGGCTGGGGGCATACGGGGCGGCGCTGATGGTGAAATATGCCGGGGCGCCGATGGAGATGGCGCTGGTCGCCGCGCCCCTGGTCGCGGGCGCCGGCGCGCTGGTCTTCGGCTGGTTCTGCGTGCGGCTTTCGGGCGTGTACCTGGCCATGCTGACTCTGGCCTTCGCGCAGATCGCCTGGTCGGTCGTCTTCCAGTGGTACGAGGTTACAGGCGGCGACGACGGGCTGCTGGGCGTCTGGCCATCGCCATGGGCCGGCGGTAAGGTCGCGTTCTACTATCTGGTGCTGGTCGTCAGCGGCGTCGCGATCTATGCCATGCGGCGGGTCATCTTCGCGCCCTTCGGCTATGCCGTACGCGCGAGCCGCGAT
>DAOVHN010000191.1 GCA_030671915.1 Pseudomonadota bacterium | reverse complement strand
GGCTGCCTATGATCCTGTTCATCCTGCTTGCCGCCGCCATGCCGTTCCAGATGGAAGGAGCCTGGGGCCATATCTGGTACGCCGATCTGCGGTTGCCGACCGTCATCGCGCTGTTGCTGGTGGCGGGGTTGCGGCCGCGTAATGTGGGGCCGAAGGCCATGGTAGTGGTTATCTCGGCCGCGCTGGTGCTGTTCGCCGGGCGCATCTATGACATATCGGGCGAATGGCGGCAGGTGGACCGGGATTTCGCCGAATTCAGGATGGCCTTGAGTGTAATCGAGCCCGGCGCGGCGCTATTGCCGGTGCAGAAGCAGAACGTTCCATTGCCCGACGGCGAGACCCGTTTCGATCATGCCTACTGGCATATGCCGATGATGGCGGTGATCGACCGTTCGGCCTTCGTGCCAACCCTGTTCACCGATCCGGTGAAGCAGCCGGTACGGATAACTGGGGCGCGCGCGGCGATGGATACGGAATTCGGCGCGCCCATAGAGTTGGCACTGCTGGTGGATTCGGCGCATGGCGGCGGAGCGGTCGCGGGCGGTGTCGGCATTAAGCCCTTCTGGGTGGATTGGCCGGCGCGGTACGACTATGTGCTGATCACTCATTTCGGGGCGACGGGAAACCCGCTACCGGACCTGCTGTCGCCGGTCCATGAGGGATCGTTCTTCGATATCTACCGGGTCGCGGCACCGGATGGATCATGAAGCAAACAAGACCGCCGGCAAAATAATGAAATGTTAAACATGGTGCGGGAAACTCCGTTCGAGAAATCGATCGTCGGTTTCCTTTTTCAATAATTTCTGATGGGCAAATTGTCTTCCCATGGCGAACCCTACGGTATGAGCATGCATGATGGCGACATGGCCAGCGGCCTACCGGCGTGGCGTGGAATCGGCAAGATACGCTTGACGGTCTTGGCGATGCTGCTGCTTGGCCATTTGCTGTTTTCCGTGTTCGCGGTGGCGCCGGGCCATTTCGTCAGCGACGAGGGCATCTATCATCAGATGTCCAAGGCGTTCGCCGAGGAACGGACGTGGACGCTGTGGCAAGAGTACGGCGAGTTCCCGTCACCGGAACTACGGACCTGGAACCATGTGACGGGCAAGGACGGCAGCCTGCAGTCCCAGTACCCGTACCTCCATCCCGTTCTGGCCTGGCCGTTCTACGAGTTGGCGGGATTCCGGGGGTTATTCGCGCTGAATGCGATCGCCTATGCGGCTCTTGCCGGGATATGTTTCATGCTCGGCAACCGGCTGTGGCGCGATCCGCGCATCTCTGCCGACGCCGTTATCCTGCTGACGCTGGGCAGCTATGCTTGGCAATATTCACAAGCCGCTTGGTCGCAGACCCTTTCCGCGGCGTTTCTGCTGGCCGGCGTCTGGTTGGGCGTTTGCGCCGTGCAGGCCGACGTGCGCCGGCACGCCTTGCTATACGGATGCGCGGCGGGCATGACTGTCGGGCTGGGGGCGGGCGTCCGGCTGGACGTAATTTTCATGGCGCCGGCCCTGTTCATTCCATTGCTTTATGACCATACGCCGCGCTGGCGCGTGGCCGCCGCCGTTCTGGTTGGTCTGCTGCCCGGACTGCTGCTGCTGTCGCTCACCAATTACGCCAAGTTCGGTACGCTGCAACCCCTCACCTATGGCCGACCTTCGGGCTCCACATCCATTGGTGCCTATATTCCTCTGTTTTCCATGGCGCTGGCCGTCCTCGCCGCCACCTGGATCGCCAGTCGCGATGCTGTCTGGCCGTCGATGGTCCGCCATCGCCTGGCATTGTCCGCCGCCGGGGCGATTCTGATGGCTGCGGTCGCGTTCCTGGTTCCGGCCATCGGCGAGATGCTGTGGCGCCTGGCGCGAGGCGCCTGGATACTTGTCGCCGACCTCAGTGTGGTCGATCCGTCGACCGGTGGCATAGCCATAACACGGGGGGCTTCGGGGGCGATCATGTATGCCGGCACGGTCAAGAAGGCGCTGCTGCAAAGCCTGCCCTGGTTGCCGGTCGCGCTGTTGGCCGTCGTCGGGATGCCGCGTGGCCGCGCGGCGGTGTATTCCCACGCAATCCCGTTACTCACCGTACTGGCCTTCGTGACGATCTATGGCTGGTTTACCTGGCATGGCGGGTATGCCTTCAATCTGCGCTACTTCGTGCCGCTGCTGCCAATTTTCGCGATCTATGGCGCCATGGGCATCAATATGCTGCAGGGCGACGATTCGCTGAAGCTGCGTATCGCCGCAGGGGTGACGGCGTTGGTTGCCGGCGAGGTCTGGCTTTTCATACTGTTCCGCGACACTGAAGCCGATGCGATTGAGGCGGTGACTTTGAAACTGCCCCTGTTGCTGGCGGCGATCCTGGCCGTGCTGCTGGTCCTGTTCGCGGCGCGGCGCGGCTTCGCGCCGGTCCGGCGGTTGGCTTTCCTGGCGAGTTTCGCCTGTCTCGCCTGGGCATTCGTCATGGCGTTGTTGATGGACTTTCCGCGCACCTGGTTCTTGCGGCAGTTCCGGTACGAGACCGGTGCATTTCTGGCCACGCATGCCCCCCGGGACGCGGTGCTTTTCTCCACTTACGATCCGGCGTCGTTCGCGCTGACCGAAATACCCGGCGCCAGAAACGCCTGGGTCAACATGGACGAGTATCAGGATTCGCAAAGGATTCTGCAGATAAACCTGGCGGCCGGACGGCCGATCCTCGCCTTTTTCAACGACGAGGACTGGGTGGAATTCAAGGAGCGCGGTATGCTTGACGGAATGAAAGCGACCGGGATCGCCGAGGGATCCTATGCTACGCTCTACAGGCTGGAACCCGACGAAGTATCGGATAGCGGACAAACTCAATGAAGCTGATCGTACAGATACCCTGTCTCAACGAGCAGCAAACGCTGCCTGAAACGGTGGCGGACATTCCGCGCAATATTCCCGGCGTGGATAAGGTCGAGGTTCTGATCATCGATGACGGATCGACCGATCGGACCGTCGAAGTGGCGCGCGAAATCGGCGTCGACCATATCGTGCGACATCGCAACTCCAAGGGGCTGGCCCCGGCCTTTCGCACCGGTATCGACGCCTGCCTGCGGCGCGGCGCGGACATCATCGTGAATACAGACGGCGACAACCAGTATTGCGGCGCGGACATCCCCGCGCTGATCGAACCGATTTTGCGCGGCGAGGCGGATATCGTCGTCGGCGACCGCCAGACCCATAAAGTGCCGCATTTTTCCCTTTTCAAGAAGCTGCTGCAGAAATACGGCAGCGCGGTGGTGCGCCGGGTATCGCGAACCACGGTGCCCGACGCTGTCAGCGGTTTCCGGGCGATCTCGCGCGATGCGGCCTTGCATCTGAATATTGTCTCGCCCTTTAGCTATACGATCGAAATGCTGATCCAGGCCGGGCGCAAGAAGATGGCAGTCGTGGCCGTGCCGATCCGCACCAACGCCAAGACCCGCGATTCGCGCCTGTTCAAAAGCATTCCGCATTTCCTGGAACGGTCGCTGACCACCATGGTGCGGATGTATTCCATGTACCGGCCGCTGAAGTTCTTCGTGGCGATCGGCGCCACGATAACCTTCTTCGGTATGCTGCCGGTCACCCGCTTCCTGTATCTCTATGCAGTCGGCCAGGGCGACGGGCATATCCAGTCGCTGGTGCTGGGCGGGGCGCTGCTGGTGATTGGCCTGATGACCTTCCTGATCGGGCTGGTCGCCGACCTGATCGGCTTCAACCGCCAGCTAATGGAGATGACGCTTGAGAAGGTCCGGCGCATCGAGCTGGAAATGGGGATTCTCGAGGACGATCCGACGGTCATGGATGAGGCCGGCCGAAAACCGCGGCAAAAAACCGATTAAAGCGTTGACGTTTTCGTAAATGTAGGCGGATGGCAGCCACGTTCCGGTTGACTGTGAATTATTGATCAGTATGCTGAGTATTGACCGTTAAGCTGTATTTCGGCACACCGGTTCGAGGCTGGGCGATAAAATAAGGGACGTGTTTCATGGCGAAGCTGGATGTTGAATTCTGCGGATTGAACTTCAAGAATCCGATGGTGGTGGCTTCGCTCGAGCCGACCAACAGCCCGGACCTGATGAAACAGTGTTTCGACGCAGGCGCATCCGGCGCGATCATCAAGACGCTGACCGATATCGAGGACATGGCGCGCCTCACCGAGAATTCGAAATACTGCGTCATGGACCAGGAAGGCGGGATCATCGAGGGTAAGGTCCCCCGCGATTTCGTGTTTTATAGCCGGTCCGGTTATTCAAGCACTTATTACAAGGACTGGATCCCTTACCTTAAGGAAACCCAGGCCTATGCGGCGGAGCGCGGCGCCCATCTGATCGGCAGCGCCGGGGCCAAGGATATCGACGGCTGGATCGATATCTGCCGCACCATCGAGGATTGCGGCCTGCCCATGGTGGAGCTGAATTTTGGCTGCCCGCACCCGGCCATGATGCCCGGCGTGCATGGCGGCAGCATGATCGGCCAGGTGCCCGAGGTGGCGGGCGAGGTGACGCGCAGGGTCTGTGAGGCGCTGGACATCCCGGTGATGATCAAGCTGACGCCGGATCAGGCGCCGGTGCTGGAAGTCGCGCGCGCGGTGAAGGAGGCTGGCGCGGCGGCGGTTACCGCCACCAACCGCTATACCGGTTTCGCCGTCGATATCGAAACCGGCGAGCCGCGGTTGGCCGGCCCGGCGGGCATCGGTGGCCCCTGGACCAAAGCGCTGACCCTGCGCTGGGTGCACAAGATCTATCAGGAACTCGGCATGCCGATTTCCGGCTCCAACGGTATTTTCGACCATCGCGACGCCATCGAATTCATCATGAGCGGCGCCGGTATCGTGCAAATTGGCTCGGTATTGATGATCAAGGGCGTCAAGTGGCTGCCCAACGTCATCAAGGGCATCGAGCGTTTCATGGACGAGCATGGCTACGAGGACATCGCCTCAATGCACGGGCTGGCCGCGCGCAAGGCGGTGAGGGACTATTCCGAGCAATTCTCCCGCAACCGCGTCCATGCGGTGGTCAATCACGACACCTGCAAGAACCCGACCTGCACCGTCTGCATCCAGATGTGCTTCTACGAGGCGTTGAGCCAGACGGCGGAGGGCCGCATCGAGGTCCACACCGACAACTGTATCGGCTGCGAGCTTTGCCTGGATGTCTGCCCGTTCGAATCGATTTCCATGAATCCGACGACGGACGAGCATTACGCCCAGGGCTATTTCCGTATTCCGGACGGCGTATTCGAGCCGGGGAAGAAATTCAGCACCCAGCGCAACCACCCCGACCGCATCGGCAAGAAGGCCCTTGAGCGGGCGAAGCCGGCGGCGGAGTAAGCGGGCGGCGTTGTCGGCTGGGGCGAGACCTCATACTTCGAGACGCCCCTTCGGGGCTCCTCAGCACGAGGGTTTAAGGTTTGTGTGGGCGGAAAAATTCCCTTCCCTCACTCTGAGGAGGACCTTCAGGCCCGTCTCGAAAGACGAGGTCGCTCGCTTTCTCCGCTCAGGTTAAGGCAGCTCCTCCTCCGTCATCTCTCCGAAACCAGCGCGCGGCGCAACGGCGCGCGGCCGGTTTCGTTGTTGGCTTCGATGAGATCGCGCAAGAGACGTATGAAGACCCGCCGGTCTTCCTCGCCCAGGGGCGCCAGGAATCGTTCCTGGGCGATTTCCATG
>DAOVHN010000705.1 GCA_030671915.1 Pseudomonadota bacterium | reverse complement strand
TCTGCGTACTCTCTGCGGCCCTCTGCGGCCCTTTGCGGTTCAAAAAGCTTTTTAACGCAGAGGACGCAAAGGATGCGCGGAGGACGCAGAGAAGAAATATTCTCTCCCTCTGTGTCTCTGTGCCTCTGTGGTCCACCTTCTTTACATCACGGAAAATCCGATTGCCGACCTGGATCCGCTCTACGGGTAGGGCTGGACCCCGATGACCCATTCATGGGCCAGCAGGACGGATGCGTAAAGCATCAGCCCCAGCAGTACCGGCTTCCAGCCGATGCCTTTCCAGTCGACCGGCCCCGGCCCGGCGAAGGGCAGCGTCGCGGTGGCGGCGGCAAAGCGTTTCCAGGCTTCCTCGCCGCAAAGCCGCCGCCGCCGCATGTCGACGAGAGGGGCGCCCAGGGCGCCGAACACCAGGAAAATCCCGAAGAACAGCAATCCCGCGAGATCGCCGTTGGCGATAACATGCGCGCCGCCCCACAGGACAAGCGCCCAGGGAGCGGGATGGCGCGTGACGCTGAGAATCCCCGGCGCCGGGTTGTCGCCCTCGGGCAGGCGATCGCCGACGAGGCCGGCGCAGGGGGTGGTGACGCTGGCCACCACCAGAATGCAGGCCAGCGGCATGAGCAGCGCCGGGATCGCCCGGAACGCCATCAGGGGCGGCCACAGCTCCAGGTAAGGGGCCGTATAATAGGCCCAGAACACGGCCGCCATCCCGACCGTCGAGACGATGCCGTGGAAGGCCCCGTACCGGCGCCGCCCCAGCCGCGCGACGAGAGGGTCGCGGATGCGGGGCCGGGAGATCGCCGTATGCACCGCCACGAAGGCCGCCAGCAGGACGATGAGGGGCAGGAATTCGGTCATCGGAACAGCGCCATCACAAAATCGGGAACGATCGCCTTCCCGAACAGCCAGGGATGCAGGAAGGGCAGCGCGCCGGCGAGGAGGATCCCGCCGGAAAGCCGCGCCCAGCCTATGCCGCGCCAGTCGATCCGGTGGCGTCCCTGGATCGCGGCCAGGAACGGTATGGCCGACGTGGTCATGGCGATCGGCCCCCAATCCGGCCCCATCGCGAAGCGCCGCCGATGGTCGATATGCGCCATGCCGCCCAGCGCCAGCACGGCCATGCCGCCGAACAGGACCAGGCCCGCCGCCGTCCCGTTGGCGGCGATATGGCCGATAGCCCACAGGACGACGCCCCACAGGAACGGATGGCGGGTGATCGTCGCGATGCCGGATACCGCATCGGGCTCGCCCGCCATGCCCTCGCCGCCGACCATGGTCACGCTGCGGGTCGTCAGGCCGGCGACGGAGAGGATGCAGGCGAGCGGCATCAGGACGGCCGCCACATGGGTCAGCGTCATACCGGCCTGCCAGAGTTTGATTTCAGGCGCGACCTTGTAGGCCATGACGGTCCACGCCATCGTCGCGATCGCGGCCAGCGAATAGAAGGCCCGAAACCCCGTCTCGCCGAGTATGGCGACGGCGCGCCCGCGGACGCGGACGCTGGACAAAATAAAGTGGCCGCCAACAAAACAGGCGACGGCCAGCGACAAGCCTTCGATGGTTCCAGTCATTCGGCGATTATCGCGCCGGTATTACGGCGCGTCCAGCCCACAATCCGCGTGACGGCGCCATCCTGGTGAGAAGTCCGGGCTAGTATCAGGCGGAATTGCTATCCGCCGTGTTCCGCACCAGGCGCAGGGACGGCCGGGGCCGATTTTCCACGATACCTTCCAGTTCGGCGATAACCGCGCCGATCAGATGCATCACGA
>DAOVHN010000416.1 GCA_030671915.1 Pseudomonadota bacterium | reverse complement strand
GGTGCGCGACGGGGTCTTGCAGGGGGAGCTGGCGTGAGCCAGGCGCCGCACCATATCGAGCGCGGACAAGGCCCGTCCGTCATCTTCCTGCACGGCATCGGCGGCGATGGGACAAGCTGGCTGCCGGAACTGGAGGCGCTGGCGGGGCACTGCCGCGCCGTCGCCTGGGACATGCCGGGCTATGGCGGCTCCCCCACCTTGCCCGAGATGAATTTCCCGGCGCTGGCGGGGGCGTTGAAGGATTTGCTCGGCAGGCTGGGCATCGAGCGCGCCCATCTGGTGGGGCATTCCGTCGGCGGCATGGTGGCGCTGGAATTCGCGGTGCGTTTTCCCGAACGCGTGGAGAGCCTCGTCCTCTATGCCACCAGCCCGGCCTTCGGAAAGGCGGACGGCGACTGGCAACGGGACTTCCTGAAGGCGCGCCTCGGGCCGCTGGATGCCGGAAAGCGCATGGCCGAACTCGCCCCTTCCATCGTCGAAAGCCTTGTCGGCGATAACCCGGACAAGCGGGGCATCGCCCGCGCGACCGCCGCCATGGCGCGCGTGCCGGAGGATGCCTACCGCGCCGCCATGCAGTGCCTGGTGACCTTCGACCGCCGCGATGCGCTGGCCGGGATTGCCGTCCCGGTGCTGGTGCTGGCGGGCGAAAAGGACGACAACGCGCCGGCCGCCATGATGGAGCGTATGGCGGAGAAGATTCCGGGCGCGCGCTTTCAGGTCATTCCGGGCGCCGGGCATCTGGCGCATTTTGAAAAACCGGAGGCATTCCGCATCGTGCTGGACGCATTCCTCGAACAAACGATAACGGAAAGGGCAACCGCATCATGAGCGGATCAGAGGACGCACCGATCCTGGACCCGGAGGCCTTCGGCCTGACGGCGGAGCAGGCCGAACTGACGGCAAGGGCACGCCGGCTGGGCCAAGAGAAGTTCGCCGGACGCGCCGAGCGTTACGACCGCGAGGCCACCTTCCCCACCGAAAATTACCGCGACCTGCACGAGGCAGGCCTGTTGGGCATCTGCATTCCGAAGGCGAACGGCGGCATCGGCGCGGATTTGCAGACTTATTCGATGGTCGCGGCCGAGATTGGGCGCTATTGCGGCTCCACCGCGCTGACATACAACATGCATGTCTGTTCCTGCCTGTGGAGCGGCGCGCTGGCCGACGAGTTGGAGATGAGCGACGAGATGCGGGCCGAACATAACGGGCGCCGTGCGACCCATTACCAGCGCATCCTCGACGAAGGCGCAATCTACGCACAGCCCTTCTCGGAGGGCGGCGCGGCGGCGGCCGGGGCGGTGGCATTCGCGACATCGGCCAAACCGGTCGAGGGCGGCTGGATCGTCAGCGGCAAGAAGATCTTCGCCTCGCTGTCGGGTCATGCGAACTATTACGGCGCGCTCTGCACGGAAATTCATGAGGGCGAGAAGCCCAGCCGCCGCAATACGCTCTACCTCGCCATCCCGGCGGATGCGAAGGGCGTCAGCGTGGTCGGCGACTGGGACCCGCTGGGAATGCGCGGCACGGTGTCGCGCACGCTGATTTTCGAGGAAGTGTTCGTGGGCCATGATGCGGCGCTAATGCCGCGCGGTGTCTATTTCCAGGCGGCGACCCGCTGGCCGCATATGTTCACCACGCTCTCGCCAAGCTACATGGGGCTGGCGCAGGCGGCCTGTGATTTCACGGTGCGCTACCTGCGCGGCGAACAGCCCGGCGCGGGGCCGGTCAAACGCCGCATGTATCCGACCAAGCAGATCGCCGTGGCGCAAATGCGGATCATGCTGGAACAGACCAAGGCGCTGTGGTTCCAGACGATGCGCGAGGCGCGGCCCAACCCGACGAAGGACCAGTTGCTGCGCGTCTGGGCGGCGCACTACACGATCATGGAGAACGCCAACGAGCTGGCGCAGCTCGCCATCCGCACCTGCGGCGGGCAGTCGATGCTGAAGAGCCTGCCGCTGGAACGCATCTATCGCGACAGCCGCTGCGGCTCGCTGATGCTGCCCTGGACGGCGGAGATCTGCCTCGACCGGATTGGCCGCGCGGCACTGTATGAGGACGGAGAAACCGACGAGCCATGAATCTTTCGCACTGGATCGACCGCCAGGCCGGTTTTACGCCCGATAAACCCGCCATTCGTTTCGAGGGCAGGGAAATTACCTACGCAGCCCTCGCGGCACGGATCGAGGCCGCCGCTTGGGCGCTGAAGCATGAACTAGGCGTACTGGCCGGCGATCGGGTGGCGCATCTTGGGCACAACAGCCCGGAAATGCTGATCCTGCTGTTCGCCTGCGCGCGCATGGGCGCGATCTTCGTGCCCCTGAACTGGCGCCTGGTGCCGCCCGAGCATGCCTTTATCCTGGGCCATTCCGGCGCCTCCGTATTGATCGCGGACAGCGAATTCGTCGGACATGTAGAGGAGATCGGGACAATCGTACACGGCATGCCGCTGGCCTGCATCGGTGCGCCGCCGGACGGATGGCAGGACTGGAACGTGCTGATCGACAGCGCCCAGAGCCACGACGAGAGCGTTGGCACATATGACGACCCGGTCCTGCTGGTCTACACGTCGGGCACCACCGGTCGGCCGAAGGGGGCACTGCTGACGCAGTCCAACCTGTTCTGGAATTCGGTCAACAGCACCCATATGCACGACATGACGAGCAGCGACCATGTGCTGACCACTATCCCGCTGTTTCACGTCGGCGGGATGAACATCCAGACCCTGCCCTGCCTGCATGCCGGTGGCACGGTGACGCTGCATGCCCGCTTCGACCCCGCCGAGACCCTGAGTGCCATCGCGGAAGACCGGCCCAGCCTGACCGTCCTGGTGCCGGCACAGATGAGCGCGCTGATGAACCTTCCCGACTGGCATACGGCCGATCTTTCCTCGCTGCGTTTCGTGACCAGCGGTTCGATGATCGTACCGGTACCGCTGATCGAGAAATTCCACGAGCGCGGCCTGCCGACGGTCCAGATATACGGTTCGACCGAAACGGCGCCCGTCGTGGTCTATCAGACGCGCGCCGACGCCGAACGCAAACTCGGCTCCACCGGGCGCGCCGGACTCCATAGCGAGATACGGCTGGTGGACAAGCAATTTAATGACGTGTCGGCGGGGACGCGAGGCGAAATTCTGATCCGCGGGCCGCAGGTGATGCGCGAGTATTGGGGTGACCCAAGGGCCACCGCCGAGGCGCTTCGCGACGGCTGGTATTATAGCGGCGATATCGGCCATCTCGACGAAGAAGGCTGGCTCTATGTTGACGAGCGCAAGAAGGACGTAATCATTTCCGGCGGCGAGAACATTTATCCGGCCGAACTG